>NZ_JBHVFF010000481.1:0-3686 GCF_042801895.1 Streptomyces sp. NPDC057543
GGCTGACCCGCCCCCTTCGAACAGCGTCCCGACGGTCCGGGGCCGCGTGGTGTCCCCCCCACCACACGGCCCCGGACCGTTTTGGATCAGCATTGACGCAGGTCCGACGGCCTTATAACTTCACTATACGGATTGTTGATTCCGGGAAGCGGAAACAACGTGACTGTGGAGGGTGTGGAAATGGGACAGCAGGAGAAGGTGGCAACGAGTCTCGCCGGTGTGGTCAGCGAGGAGATCAGCGCTTCCCTCACCGCGGTCGACGCCGAGCTCGCCCGCCGCTACCCGGGGGACCCGGGCACGCGCCAGCCGGTCCACACGGTCTACGTCCCCGGCGACGCGTTCACCTCCGGCACCATCCGGTCCTGGGGCGACCAGGCACTGAAGGCCCTCGACGAACACGCCCCCGACGCGGCCTCGTTCGCCACCGCGCTCGGCATTCCGGACGAGCTCGCCGCCCCCGTCCATGAGCGAGTACGCGCCAAGCTGGAGCGCGAGCCCGTCGAAGACCTGCGCATCGACTTCGAGGACGGCTACGGCCCCCGCCCCGACGCCGAGGAGGACGAGGCCGCGGCCCGCGCCGCCCGGCTCGTCTCGGAGGCGTACGAGAACGGAACGGCTGCCCCGTACATGGGCATCCGGATGAAGTGCATGGAGGCCGCCGTACGCGACCGCGGCATCCGTACCACGGACATCTTCCTCACCGGCCTGATGCGGGCGGGAGGCCTCCCCGACGGACTGGTCCTCACCCTCCCCAAGGTGACGTACCCCGAGCAGGTCACCGCCTTCGTGCGCCTCCTCGAAGCGTTCGAGCAGGCGCACGGCCTGCCGGCCGGGCGGCTCGGCTTCGAGATCCAGATCGAGACCAGCCAGTCCATCCTCGCCGCCGACGGCACCGCGGCCGTCGCCCGCATGATCGACGCCGCGCAGGGCCGCGCCACCGGTTTGCACTACGGCACCTTCGACTACAGCGCCTGCGTCGGCGTCAGTCCCGCCTACCAGGCCAGCGACCACCCGGCCGCCGACCACGCCAAGGCCGTCATGCAGGTCGCCGCAGCGGGCACCGGCGTACGGGTCTGCGACGGCTCCACCAACGTCCTCCCGGTCGGTCCCACCCATCAGGTCCACGACGCCTGGCGGCTCCACTACGGCCTCACGCGTCGCGCGCTGGCCCGCGCCTACTACCAGGGCTGGGACATGCACCCGGGCCACCTGCCGACCCGTTACGCGGCCGTGTACACCTTCTACCGCGAGGGCCTGGAACAGGCTGCCGGGCGGCTCGCCGCGTACGTCGCGAAGGCCGGCGGCGACGTCATGGACGAACCCGCCACCGCCAAGGCGCTCAGCGGATACCTCCTGCGCGGCATCGACTGCGGTGCCCTGGACACCGCCGAGGTCGCCCGGCTGACCGGGCTGACGCGCGCGGACCTGGACGCCTTCGCGTCGCCGCGCCGGGGCGGGCTCACGGTGACCGCGCCGTAACCGCGGCGCCCCGTGGCTCAGGCGGGCGGCAGCTCGCCCGAGCCACGCGGGACGAGCGTCGTCGGGAGCTCCACGCGGGCCGGGGGGTGGTCGGCGCCGTCCAGGCGGCGGAAGAGGTGCTCCGCGGCGGTGCGGCCGACGGCGGCGGCGTCCTGGGAGATGACGGTGATGCCGAGCAGGTCGGCCAGCTCGATGTCGTCGAAGCCGACCAGGGCGACCCGTCGTTCCTGCTCCGCGAGGACACGTACAGCCGTCACCGTCACCCGGTTGTTGCCCGCGAACAGTGCGGTGACGGGCTCGGGGCCGGACAGCATCTCCTCGGCCGCGGCCCGGACCCGGTCGGGGGCCGTCGAACCGAGGGAGACCCAGGAGTCCTTCACCGCCGTCCCTGCGTCCGCCATGGCCGCGTGGTAACCGCGCAGCCGCTCGGTGGCGGTGTGGATGCGCGGCTGGTCGCCGATGAAGCCGATCCGGCGGTGGCCGTGCGCGATCAGATGCGCGACGCCCTCGCGGGCGCCGCCGAAGCTGTCGGAGAGAACCATGTCGGCGTCGATCCGGCCCGCGGGGCGGTCCACGAAGACGGTGGCGACGCCCGCCTTTATCTCCGGCTCCAGATAGCGGTGGTCGTCGCCGGCCGGGATCACGATGAGACCGTCCACCCGGCGCGCGCACAGGGCCAGGACCAGCTCCTGCTCACGCTCCGGGTCCTCGGCGCTCGACCCGTTGATGAGCAGGGCGCCGTGTGCCCGGGCGACCTCCTCCACCGCGCGGCTCAGGGGCCCGTAGAACGGATCGGCGAGATCCTCCAGGACGAGCCCGATGGAGGCGGTGCGGCCCTTGCGCAGGACGCGCGCGCTGTCATTGCGGCGGAAGCCGAGCGCCTCGATGGCCTCCTGGACCCGGCGTTCGGTGTCGGGCGTGACCCCCGGCTCACTGTTGACCACACGGGAGACCGTCTTGAGGCCCACTCCGGCGCGAGCGGCCACGTCCTTCATGGTCGGCCGGTTGCCGTAACGGGTCTCGGAGTGACGGGCGGTCTCGGCCACGGTGCGCTGTCCTGTCGTCGGGTGCGGGTGGTCCGGCGGGCCCGCGAACGGTGCTACGGAGAGGCCGGAGGCTGTGCCGTCGAGCATAGGCCCTGGACAACGTTGTCAGCTGAATGGAGACTGAGCAGACTGATACTGAAGCCGCAGGTCCCGTACCCCGACTCATCACGGAGCCACACCGATGCATACCGACCTCGTCGCCGCGCTGGATATCGGCGGAACCAAGATCGCCGCTGCGCTGGTGGACGGCGGCGGCGCGCTTCTCGTACGGGCGCAGCGGCCGACGCCCGCCCGGGAGAGCGCCGAGACGGTGATGGGGGCTGTGACGGAGGTCCTGGCCGAGTTGTCCGGCTCGCCGCTGTGGGGAGGGGCGGCGGCTGTCGGCATCGGCAGCGCGGGCCCGGTGGACGCCTCGGCCGGTACCGTCAGTCCCGTCAACGTCCCCGCCTGGCGCGACTTCCCGCTGGCGGAGCGCGTCGGCAAGGCGGTCGGTGGACTGCCCGTCGAGCTGGTCGGCGACGGAGTCGCGATGACGGCGGCCGAGCACTGGCTGGGCGCGGCCCGCGGCTACGACAACGCGCTGTGCATGGTCGTGTCGACCGGTGTGGGCGGCGGACTCGTCCTCGGCGGAAAGCTGCACCCCGGCCCCACGGGCAACGCCGGGCACATCGGCCACGTCAGCGTGGATCTGGACGGCGACCCGTGCCCGTGCGGTTCACGCGGTTGCGTCGAGCGCATCGCCAGCGGACCGAACATCGCCCGCCGGGCGCTGGAGACCGGCTGGCGGCCCGGACCGGACGGCGACGCCTCGGCCGCCGCCGTGGCCGCTGCCGCGCGGGCCGGGGATCCTGTCGCCACCGCCTCGTTCGAACGTGCCGCGCAGGCGCTGGCCGCCGGGATCGCCGCCACTGCCACACTCGTCGAGATCGACATCGCGGTGATCGGCGGGGGAGTCGCCGGTGCGGGCGACATCCTCTTCGCTCCGCTGCGCCGTGCCCTGCGGAGGTACGCCACGCTCTCCTTCGTCCAGCACCTCAGGGTGGCCCCGGCGGTGATGGGCACCGACGCGGGGCTGGTGGGCGCGGCCGCCGCGGCGGCGCGGGTGGGTCCGGGCGGGGCCATGGCCGTTCGGGCCCGACAGCCGACGGCGCGGTGAGAAGC
>NZ_JBHVFF010000482.1:0-3675 GCF_042801895.1 Streptomyces sp. NPDC057543
TGACCTGGTAGGTCTCGCCGATCTGGATATTCTGGACGCGCATGACGGCCTCCTGCCCCCTCTCCAGCCTCCCCCGGGCCATCCCGAACCGCCAAAGGCCGGGCGGGAAAGCGCCGCGCGGCGGCCTGGTAGAGCCCGCGGTCGGAACGTAGGAGAGTGCAGCCGCGAGCTCCGTCTCACACCCTCACAGCCTTGCTGCGCAACGTGTCTACCTGCGCAAATGCGGTGTGAGGCTCACAATCTCCGCGTCTTCTGGGGGTTCCAGGCGCTCCTTTCGCGGGCGTGGCAGAGCCGGAACGGGGCCGCCGGGGAGGAGACCCTTGCGGCGCATGGCCTGGTCGCGGCTGCGGCACCGAGTGGTGCAGAACTTGCGGGGGCGGCGGGTGGCCTCGGGCAGCGGCTGAGCGCAGGTGGGGCAGTGGCCGGCCTCGATGACCGGGGCCAGGTTCTGGAGCAGCCGCCGGACGCGGTCTTCGTCTTCCGGGGTGTACGGCTCAGCGTCGGCCCGGCAGCCGGCGAGGAGTTCAGCGAAGACGGAGCGCAGCGCAGCAAGCTCGCGGCGGCAGGTGCCAAGGAGGTCGAGGTAGTCCTCCACCGGCCAGGTGGCCAGGACGGCGGAACGGGAGAGGTAGAAGCCGACGGTGTCGATCCGGTAGTGGTCGGCGGTGTCGAGCAGGAGGTAGCCGAGCAGTTGCCAGGCGCTCGCCTTGGGGAAGCGGTGCGGGTGCTTGTCGCTCTTGAAGTCGATGAGGAGCCCGTCGACCACGAGGTCGGCGTCGGCGGTGATCCGCGCGGCAGGGAACGTGGGGCCGGGTGTGCAGTCCTCGGGCCGGGTGCGGGCGCGCAGGGTGTTCAGGGGGCCAGGGGGCCAGGGGGCTTCGGAGTTCGCCGCCGAACTGCTCAACACCCACGCGAGGTAACCGAGTACGGCCAGGCCTCGCGGACGTGGTCCGGTGGCAGGGGAAGGTCCACTCACTGGGCCACCGGTCGATTGCGGCCCGAGACACCCCGCCGGCCGGACATCATGTGGGTCGAGCGGGTTGATCCACCTCCTCCAGCTGAAGTCCAGCGCGGACCGCTGGACCCGTGAGTACGGCTGGACGGGAGTGTTCGCGGCGCTCAACGCCCGCCGGGCCCCGGGTTGCCGGGATGAGGTAATAGGGGGGCGTTCCAGAGGTTCCGGCACAGCTCGGGTGACGGTCGGTGCACGTTTCGTGCTCACGTGATGAGCACGGCCGTGACGGCGAGGCCGACAAGAAGGAGCAGGACGGGCCCCAGTGGCAGGCCGTGGTCGCTCGGTGGGCTCGGTTCCGCGGGCCGCAGTTCCGGGTGGGCGTGCAGGGCTGTGACCTCCTCGGCCATGCGGACGTACGACGGGCGCAGTCGCAGTCGTCGTTCGAGGCGCGGCTCCCCCAGCCCCGTCAGATGCCAGGTGCCGCCGTCCGACCGGCGTATCTCTACGCTGCCCTCGTCGGTGTACTCGGCTGCCCGCAGCCGTTCCCATGGGACGTGCCGTACGGTCCAGGCTCCGGCCAGCCACAGACCGGTGCTGTCCGCGGTGGCACGCCAGTTGAGGAGGACGGCCGCGAAGCGGATCCATATCGGCAGTGCGAGCAGAGGGAGGAGGAGGTGCCAGTGGAAGCCGTCCGTCGCGAGGGAGTGCGCGGTGAAGGAGACCCCAGCCGCCACGCCCGCGGTGAGGGCCAGTCCGGCGGTTCGGGCCACAGGGCCCGGCCCCCAGCGCACCGGGCGACCGGTGGGCGCCAGGGTGGCGGCGATGCGGTCGATCCGGACCCGCCGCTGCGGATCTGAGGTGTCGGGGTCGGTGTCCGCGAGGGCAGTGGCTTCCAGGAGGGGCTTCTTGCCGGTTCGGGGGAGCCGGACCGGGCCGGCGGTGCGGATCACGATCGGGTCCCCCGCCCGGTCCGTCGTGACGAGGACCAGTTCGCCGCCTTCGTAGGGGGCGCCGAGCAGGACCGCTTCGTGCAACCGCGTGTCGACGGGGAATTCCTCCTCGTCCTCGGCTTCGTCTTCGATGCGGTCCACCAGTTCGTCGTCATCGGGGAGCGTCGCCGTGCAGAGACAGGTGAAGAGCGCGGTCTGGCCGGCTGTGTCGTCGGCCGCGTAGACCCAGGTACGTCCTTCATAGTCCGTGCGGTCCAGCACGCGCAGGGCCGGCACCGGTGCGCGGCGCAGCGCCACGGCACGGCGGTGGGCAAGGACGCCCACCGTGAGGAAAGAGAGCCCGGGCAGCCCGGCCGCCAGGACCAGCAGCTGCCAGCCGAAGGCGTCGTACGGCTCCGCCACCAGGCGCCGCCACGAGCCGTCTTCCAGCACGGTCACCGTGCTGCCGACGCCGTAGTCCTCGGGGTAGAACGCGTCGACGGTGAAGCGCCGTTCGTCATCGGTGCGGACGCGCACCGTCTCCTCGCCGCGGCGGATCACCGTCGCCGTGATGTGCGCGGCCCGGTCCGCGTGCCGCTCGTCCGCGCGGATGCCGCTCAGCCCCAAGAGGACCGCACCGGCGGCCACGGCGCACAGGACCAGCCCGGCGGCGAGCGGGAGCCTGCCTCGCACGAGTGGGCTGGCGGGCTCCGGCAGCCGATGCCGCACTCCGGCGGCCCGCTCCACGAGCCGCCGCTGCCCGGACCGGGCGGCCAGCCGCTCGCGGGCCGCGGCCCAGCCGAAGGCCAGGGCCCCGATCACGGCGAAGTTCGCGACCTGGAACATCCGGTCGGCGCCCGGCACCAGCTCTCCCCACGCCACCATGGCCGCCAGCGCGGGCGCTGCGATCAGCGTGAGCTCCGGAAGCCGGGCGAGCCAGTACAACAGCCCGACGGCCAGACCCACTTCCGCCATACCGCCCCAGTCCGGGCCGCAGGGCGCCGCATCGCTGCACGACGGCACCGGTTCCACCGCGATCGCCCATACAACGGTGATCAGCAGCGCCAGCACTGACCACATGGGCCGGGCCCAGGATGCGGGGCCGGCCCCGGCCCATAGGGCGGCATCGGTGGACGACCAGGCGGGCGTACCTGCCGGAACAGAGCCCGACGGTATCGGGACGGGAGTCTCAGACACCTGAGGATTATGCGGCAGGAGACCGCCCCCACCGGACCGCCGTACCGCCTTCGCCCCGGAGTCACAGCGTTAAGCACCGGCTGGCAAGAACCCCCACGATGAGCCCACAGAGTCACATCGGCAACGGCCAGCGGCCGCAGCGATGACAACAAGCCTGCCTATGTGACAACTACCGTGCTTCGGCTCACGGGTAATTAATGCTCGCCATAAAAGGGCTCCGAAATCAGTAGTCGAGATCCAGGTAGTCGATGTCGTTAATGGCCACGTCCGACAGCCCCATGGCCCGGCCACCGCCGTCCTGGAAATACACGTCTTTAAAGCCTTCGGCGATGATCCCACGCATCTCCTGGTCGCTGGCCCCGGCGTCGCGGGCGTCGAACAGGCGCTGCGCGTACGTCGCGGGGAGGCGGACAGTGAGGCGGCGGAAGCGGCCGTCGTCGGTGGTGCCGACCGGCGCGGTGTAGCCGAAGCGGGCCCGCGTCTCCACGGT
Organism: Streptomyces sp. NPDC057543; assembly: GCF_042801895.1. Taxonomy (NCBI): domain Bacteria; kingdom Bacillati; phylum Actinomycetota; class Actinomycetes; order Kitasatosporales; family Streptomycetaceae; genus Streptomyces; species Streptomyces sp. NPDC057543. The sequence goes on from NZ_JBHVFF010000482.1 coordinate 3,572, forward strand.
GATCCCGGTGACGGCGGGCAGGACGGTGTAGGTGGTGGCGGCGGGGAGGGTGACCTCGTTGCCGTCGGTGTCGGTGACGAAGCCGTCGATCTCGTACTCGGGGC
>NZ_JBHVFF010000483.1:0-3668 GCF_042801895.1 Streptomyces sp. NPDC057543
GCCTCCACCGGACCCCTTCGCCATGTGGCTATGCGCCGTACGCCTTGAAGGCGATCACGTGCGCGCGCCGTGCCCCGTGCGTCGCGTCGACCACGAGCCGTAGTGCGTCGGTGCGTACGGGGCTGCCGTCCGCGGCCTTCAGTTCGTGTACACGGTGGCGGCGTCGGTTGTCCGTCACCGTCAGGAGTGTGTGCCAGGTACCAGCGGCGTCGCGGCTCTGGATGCGGTAGTCGCGTACGAGTTCCGGCATGACCTCGTACGGGGTGCGGTGGCGGTGCAGGTTGTTGAGGTATTCGTCGACGTCGTCGTCGAACACCAGGCGCGTTTGGGTGAGTTCTTGCTCGTTGGACCAGTCGAGAGAGAGCCACTCAGCGGCGCCCTCCGACGCGGAGGACCACATGTGCGGGCCGCCGTAGGGACGTTGGTATCCGCCTACGGCCCGTTCGGGGTGGAATGCCGTGGTGTCGGGTGCCGCCCGAAAGGCGAAGGTCTGGCGGCGCAGGCCGCGTGCCTGCCATTCCAGGACCAGTTGTCCGTCTTCTTCCGGGATGTCGTGGTCGACGGCCGCGTCTCCCTCGGCCTTCCTGCGCAGGGCGAGGACACCGTCGGTGCGTTCGGGGAGGAGGATCAGGGCCGTGTCCGCGCAGGCGCGGACGATGAGGATCGCGTTCTGGTGGGTGTCGGGGTGGTGGTCGAGGCGGGCCGTGACCCAGTGGGGGCCGCCGGACGGGACGGTGACAGTGGTCGTGAGGAGGTGGTCGGCGGGGACCGCGTTCTCGGGGTGGCCCGTGCTCCACAGTTCCACGGTGAGTTCGCGGGACTGGCCGTTCGGGGTGCCGTGGACGAGGAGGTCGACCGTGTCGAGTGCGGGGTCGACCGGAAGCAGGAGGGCCAGGTCGCGGGTGAGGGGGTACGGGGTGCCGGGCGCGGCCGGTGTGGGTTCGGCGGCCAGACGGGTCAGGTGGGAGGAGGCGGTGACGCGGGCCGTGCGCGCCACGTTGTCGGGGTCGTCGTCGGCGAGGCCGATCACGGAGGCGTCCTGGCGCAGCAGGGTGTGGCGTACCAGTTCCGGTCGCCTGGTGGCGAGTTCGCGCGGCGTGAGGCCCTCGGCGACGCACAGGGCCGCGGCGGTGCCCGCGGCCTCACCGAGTGTCGCGCAGGTGGCCATGACGCGGGTGGCCCCGAAGGCGATGTGGGTGGCGGAGATGTTGCGCCCGGCGAAGTGCAGGTTCGTGACGTTCGCCGAGTACAGGGAGCGCAGCGGGATGTGGAAGATGCCGTCCGCGTATCGCTGGCGGGCGCCGGGCTCGTCGGCGTACATGCCCTGTACGGGGTGGAGGTCGACGGACCAACCGCCGAAGGCGATCCGGTCGGCGAACTGGCGCTGCTGAAGGATGTCCTGCTGAGTGAGGACGTAGTCGCCGAGGAAGCGGCGGTACTCGCGCTTGCCGGGGAGACTGCCGACCCATTCCAGGGTGAGGTTCGCCGCGTCGGGGAACTGGCCGGAGTTCTTGATGTGGTCCCAGATGCCCATGATCACGGCCTGGAGCTCGTCGCGGATGCGCTCGTTGTCGTGGACGGTGTCGAGTTCGCCGCCCCACTCGATCCACCAGTAGTCGCAGCCGTTGTCCCCGGTGCGCAGGATGCGGTTGCGCAGGATGGGCGTGGTCGACAGGTCCTTGGCGTAGGCGGGCGGTACGAACTTCGTCGGCCTGCCCGTGTCCCTGGTGTGGAAGAGGATCGTCGAGCCGAGCAGCGCCCGGTCCGCCTCGGCCGGCGCCCAGGGCTCGTCGAACTCGGTCTGTGCCTCGCGGCCTATGCGGTAGCGGGCGCCGGCGAGGTGGCCGAGCAGGCCGTCACCGGTGCAGTCGAGGAACTGGCGTGCATGGAAGGTGATGCGGCGCTCCGAGCCCACCATCCAGCCGGTGCAGGAGTGCACCTCGCGGCTGTCGTCGGGGCCGCTCGCGTCGACCTCGCGTACGTCGGTGTTGAGGTAGAGGTCGATGTTCGGTTCGGCACGGACGGCGTCGAGGACGACCTGGTCCCAGTAGTAGGGGTTGCCCTCGGGGTTGCGGTACTGGTTCTCGGTGTACAGCTCGCCCATGATTCCGGTCTCACGGGCCCAGCGGTGCACGCCGTGCGCGGTGGCGCCGCAGACCCAGACGCGGATCTCGCTGCTGGCGTTGCCGCCCAGGACGGGCCGGTTGTTGACCAGGGCGACGCGTCGGCCGAGCCGGGCCGCGGCGATGGCCGCGCAGGTCCCCGCCAATCCGCCGCCGATCACGGCGATGTCGTAATGGACCTCTTCTTCCCGCACGGTGCGGCCTCCTTGGTGTGAAGCTCGGATACTCCCCGCCGCAGCGGAGCAGCCTTGAACGTACATCACATCCATATTGTGCAACCACTGTTCATGCAGTGGGATTCGTTGTAAGTTCCGGTTACGGCCACCGACCCGGCTGTCGCGAGCCGAAGTTCAAGTTCAGAGCAGGTGGGGCGAGTTCGCCGGTCCTGCACAGAACCGGCGATTCACCGACCAAAAGGGTTGACGCCATCGCACGATATGGAGAACGATCCCGCATGCTGCAACTTGTATTCACTGGAGCATGGATGGCGTTCACACAGGGCCCCGGCGCTCCCGCCCCGTTTGAGAGGACACACCCATGAGTACGGCCGCACCTCCCCAGAAGGCGCCCCCGCCCCGTCAGCGGACCGGCGGACGGCTCTCCAACGGTGCGTTCGCCCTGCTGCTGACCGCACCGGGACTCGCCCTGTTCGCGGCGATCATCTTCTACCCGCTGCTGTCGGCGCTGTTCACGGGCTTCTTCAAGCAGGATCTGCGGCTGCCGGGCCGGGAGTTCGTCGGCCTGGACAACTTCACATACTGGCTGGACGGCGACTTCCTCACGATCCTCAAGCAGACGCTGATCTTCACCGTCGGCGCGACGCTCGTCCCCTTCGCGCTCGGCTTCGCGCTCGCGCTCGCGCTGAACACCGGTCTCAGGGGCAGCGGCTTCCTGCGCGGCTTGTTCCTGTTCCCCTGGGTGATCCCGGGCGTGGTGGTCTCCTTCCTGTGGATGTGGATCTTCAACGCAAACTACGGGGTGCTCAACGGCGTCCTCATGGAGACCGGAATCATCGACGAGTCCGTCGCCTGGCTCGGCCAGCCCGGCACCGCGATGCTCGCCGTCATCGTCACCAAGACCTGGGCCAGTTTCCCCTGGATGATGGTGATGCTCCTGGCCGGTCTGCAGACCGTGCCCAGGGAGCTGCACGAGGCGGCCTCGATGGACGGGGCGGGCTCCATCCGGCGCTTCTTCGCCGTCACCTGGCCGCAGGTCCGCGGTGTCGCCTCGATCGTGCTCCTGCTGGAGTTCATCTGGAACTTCCAGCACTTCGACACCATCTACGTCCTCACCGGCGGCGGACCGGCCGGCACCACCGAGACGTTCGCGACCGCCGTGTACCAGACCGCCTTCAAGGGCTTCGACATCGGCCGGGCCACCGCGCTAGGCGGACTGTGGATGCTGCTCCTGCTCCTCCTCGTCGCCGTCTACCTCAGGATCACCGAGCGGAAGGACGACGCCTGATGACCTCCCCCACCTCCACCGCGCGGTCCGCCGTCGACCGGCCGCGGCCGGCCGCCACGCGGGCCGGGCGCGGCGCTCGGC
>NZ_JBHVFF010000484.1:0-3664 GCF_042801895.1 Streptomyces sp. NPDC057543
AGGGGCAGATCTTCGTGAAGGGCGAGGTCATCAAGACCGTGCCCGAGTCGAAGATCGTCGAGACGCTGATCGAAGAAGCCATGAAGATCGCCGAGCAGATGGAGAAGGACGGCATCGCCTCGGGCGAGCCCGAGGTCTCCGTCAGCTGAACCACGACGCCCACGACCGCGCCCCGTCGGAGGAACACCGCCCGGCGGGGCGCAGCCGTGAGCGGCCCCATGAAGCGGCCCGGACGCCGACGCCCCGGTGCACGACAGCGAGCGCGCACCAGGTCGTTATCCGGGCACGGGGCGGCGCGGACGAGGCTCTTTGGGTACAGTGCGGAAATCAGCAGACCGCATGGTGAGGCCCCCTCGTGTTGACGCAGACCACCACCCGGGTCCTCGAACCCAGCGACCTCGGCGCCGCTCTCGCCATACTGGAGAGCGAACCCGTGGTCAATGCCTTCGTGACCGCCCGGGTCCGGATCGCAGGTCTCGATCCCTGGCGCCTCGGCGGCGAGATGTGGGGCTGGTACGCCGACGGACGGCTGCGCTCGCTCTGCTACTCGGGCGCCAACCTCGTACCGATCTGCGCCACCCCCGAAGCCGTCAGGGGCTTCGCCGACCGCGCCCGCCGGGCCGGCCGCCGCTGCTCCTCGATCGTCGGCCCCGCGGAGCCCACCGCCCAGCTGTGGCGGCTGCTCGAACCCGGCTGGGGCCCCGCCCGCGAGGTCCGGGCCCATCAGCCGCTCATGGTCACCGAGAGCCTGTCCGCCGAGGTCACCCCCGACCCCCTGGTCCGCCGGATCCGAAAGGACGAGATGGACGTCCTGATGCCGGCCTGCGTGGCGATGTTCACCGAGGAGGTCGGCATCTCCCCGCTCGCGGGCGACGGCGGTCTCCTCTACCAGGCACGCGTCGCCGAACTCATCGGCGCCGGCCGCTCGTTCGCCCGGATCGAGGACGGCAAGGTCCTCTTCAAGGCGGAGATCGGCGCGGCCACCCCGCAGGCCTGCCAGATCCAGGGCGTCTGGGTCGCTCCCGAACACCGGGGCCGAGGACTCTCCGAGACCGGCATGGCGGCGGTCCTTCGCTACGCACTGGCCGACGTCGCACCCGTCGTCAGCCTGTACGTGAACGACTACAACACCCCCGCCCGCAGGGCGTACGCCAGGGTCGGTTTCCGCGAGACCGGCGCGTTCATGAGCGTGCTGTTCTGACCGGTGGCGGCCGGTGCCACCGCCCCGTACCGCCCACCCCGCCCGGGCCAGTAGGGTCGGCCCATGGCAGCAGTTTCCGGGGGCGGCCCCCACACTCCCAGCGTCCGGATCGGACCGATCGATCTCGCCGCGCGCGTGGACGAGGCGCTCGCCGTGCAGGCCGTCGCCTTCGGCCTGGGCCCGGAAGAGATCGAGGTACGGCGCCACATCGTCCTCAGACACCTCGACCACCCCTGCGCCCGCGCCCTGGGCGCCACCACCCTCGACGGCCGGCTCGTCGGCTTCGTCTACGGCATGCCGAACGAACGCGGCCAGTGGTGGTCCACCGTCGTCGAGCCCTACCTCCGCGCCACCGGCTCCGCCCACTGGCTCGACGACTCGTTCGTCATCACCGAACTGCACGTCCACCCGGCGTTCCAGAACCGTGGCATCGGCCGCATGCTGATCACCGCCGTCACGGACGCCGTCGACCAACCCCGGTCCATCCTCTCCGCGATCGACACGGACAGCCCGGCACGTGCCCTTTACCGCAGTCTCGGCTACCGGGACCTGGCCCGCCAGGTGCTCTTCCCCAGCGCTCCCAAGCCGTACGCGGTGATGGGAGCCCCGCTCCCGCTGCGTCGCAAGGGGCAGACGGGGACGGACCGACAGCCAATCGATTTCCGCCCACCCGTACCACCCGGCTAACCTCCTGCACATCACCCTTCCGAGCAGGAGTTCACCATGGTCCAGGTCCAGCGCATGTCCCGATTGATGATCAAGACACTGCGCGACGACCCGGCGGACGCCGAGACGCTCAACCACAAGCTGCTCGTCCGGGCCGGTTACGTACGCCGCACGGCGGCCGGAATCTGGACCTGGCTGCCGCTCGGCAAGAAGGTCCTGGAGAACATCACCCGCGTCGTGCGCGAGGAGATGGACGCCATCGGCGGCCAGGAAGTGCTGCTTCCCGCGCTGCTCCCCAAGGAGTCGTACGACGCCAGCGGCCGTTACGGCGAGTACGGCGATCTGCTGTTCAAGCTCAAGGACCGCAAGGGCGCCGAGTACCTCCTCGGCCCCACCCACGAAGAGATCTTCACCCAGGTCGTCAAGGATCAGATCACGTCCTACAAGGACCTGCCCGTGATCCTCTACCAGATCCAGACCAAGTACCGGGACGAGGCCCGCCCCCGCGCCGGTGTGCTGCGCGGCCGCGAGTTCCAGATGAAGGACTCGTACTCCTTCGACACCACGGACGAGGGGCTCGTCGAGGCGTACCAGCTGCACCGCGCCGCCTACATCCGGATCTTCGAGCGGCTCGGCCTCGACCACCGCATCGTCTCCGCCGTCTCCGGCGCGATGGGCGGCTCGGCCTCCGAGGAGTTCCTGGCCCCCGCCCCGGCCGGGGAGGACACCTTCGTCGACTGCCCCGCCTGCGACTACGCCGCCAACACGGAAGCCGTGACCTTCAAGGCCACCCCCGTGGACGGCTCGGCGCACGGCCCCGTCGAGGAGCTGGACACCCCCGACACCCCGACCATCGAGACGCTCGCCGCGCACCTCGGCGTCCCGGCCTCCGCGACCCTGAAGAACCTGCTGGTCAAGGTCGACGGCGAGATCGTCGCCGTGGGCGTGCCCGGCGACCGCGAGGTCGACCTCGGCAAGCTCGGCGAGCACCTCGCGCCCGCCGTCGTCGAGCTGGTCACCGCGGAGGACTTCGAGGGCCGCGCCGACCTGGTGCGCGGCTACGTCGGCCCGCAGGGTCTGGAGAAGGTCCGCTACATCGCCGACCCGCGCATCGCCGCCGGCACCGCCTGGATCACCGGCGCGAACAAGCCCGGCACCCACGCGAAGAACGTCGTCGCCGGCCGTGACTTCGAGGTCGACGACTACCTCGACGTCGTCGTCGTCGAGGAGGGCGACCCCTGCCCCAAGTGCGGCACCGGCCTCAAGCTGGACCGCGCCATCGAGATCGGCCACATCTTCCAGCTCGGCCGCAAGTTCGCGGACGCCTTCCAGCTCGATGTGCTCGGCCAGAACGGCAAGCCGGTCCGGGTCACGATGGGCTCGTACGGCATCGGCGTCTCCCGCGCCGTTGCCGCGCTCGCCGAGCAGACCGCCGACGAGCAGGGTCTCTGCTGGCCCCGCGAGATCGCCCCGGCCGATGTCCACGTCGTCGCGGCGGGCAAGGCGCTCCAGACGGAGCTGGCCCTGGACGTCTCCGAGAAGCTCGCCGACGCCGGTGTGCGGGTCATGGTCGACGACCGTGCGGGCGTCTCGCCCGGTGTGAAGTTCACCGACGCCGAGCTGATCGGCGTCCCGAAGATCCTGGTCGCCGGCCGCCGCTCGGCCGAGGGCGTCCTGGAGCTCAAGGACCGCCGCACCGGCGAGCGCGAGGAGCTCACGGTGGACGAGGCGATCGCCCGCCTCATCGCCCAGGGCTGACACCCGAACAGACACGAGGCCCCTCGCGCACCGCGCGGG
>NZ_JBHVFF010000485.1:0-3654 GCF_042801895.1 Streptomyces sp. NPDC057543
GGGCCCGGGGGGGGAAGAGCAGTGCCGTCCGCCGGAGGCCGCTACCGGGTCTCCGGTGCCTGCTTACGGGCTTTGTGCTGTACGACGCTGTCGGGACCGGGCGAAATGAGGTGTTCGTGTCCGTCCTCGAAGCGGACGCGGTACGGGGGAGTGCCCCCGGCCCCGAGCACTTCGACGATCTCTGCGACCCGGTCGTGCTGTCCCACGGTCCTGCCGTGTGTCAGCAGACGGTCGCCCGCGTGTGCCTCCATCGGGTGTGACCTCCTCACGGGTGGCGGTCCATGTCGACAAGTCTATGACCGAAACGCGACTTCGCCCGGCGGAGGGTGCGCGGTTCTCACCCCGCGTGCCGGGCGCGCCCCGCCCGCTGAGTGACCGCGATGCAGACCAGCACCGCGATCGCCGCCACCGGCGCCGCCGCCGAAACCTTCTCGCCGAGCACGAGCAACGACCACACCAGGGTCAGCATCGGCTGCGCGAGCTGGAGCTGGCTGGCCCGCGGCACCCCGATCTCCGCCATCCCGCGGTACCAGACGTACAGGCCGAGGAAGGTGGAGCCGGCCGCCACCCAGACCAGGCCGATCACTCCGTGCGCGGTCGGCCGCACCGGCTCCAGGGGCAGCGCGATCGCCGCCCCCGCCACCGCGAGCGGCAGGGAGACGATGAGTGCCCAGCCGACCACCTGCCAGCCCGGCATGACCCCGGCGAGCCTGCCGCCCTCGGTGTACCCCGCCGCGCACACCAGCAGCGCACCGAACAGATACAGGTCGCCCCCGGACAGCGCACCACCGCTCTGCTGCACGGTGAACGCGATCACCACCGCCGCCCCGGCGAGCGCCGCGACCCAGAAGGCACGGGGCGGCCGCGCCCCGGTCCGCAGCGAGGAGAACACCGCGGTGGTCAGCGGAAGCAGCCCCACCACGACGGCCGCGTGCGAGGTCGTCGAGGTCTGCAGGGCCAGCGTGGTCAGCAGCGGGAAGCCCACCACCACGCCTCCGGCGACGACGAGGAGACCCGGCCGGTGCCGCCGGTCCGGCACCGGTACGCGCCCCGCCATCAGCACAGCGCCCGCGATCGCCGCGGCGAGCAGGGTGCGCAGCGCCACCAGCGACCAGGGGCCGAAGCTCTCCAGGCCCCAGGCCGTGGACGGGAAGGTCAGCGAGAACGCGACGACACCGAGCCCGGCGAGAACCACGCCACCGCGGTTCGCCGAACCGGCCGCCGAACCGGCCGTAGTACCCGCCGTCGATCCGGCGGACGGTTCAGTCGCCGGTCCGGCCGTCGGTGCATCAACCGCTATCACGCCGTTGGGAGTAGCGCTATCGTCAGCTTTCATGCAAGAGCGTAGCAGTGTCGCTGAACTCGTAGCTTCCCTCCGCAGTGAACTGAACCGCTACTCGCCGGGTGGAAAGCTGCCGTCGAGCCGGGCCCTCGTGGAGCGCTTCCGGGTCAGCCCCGTCACCGTCTCCCGGGCCATCGCCCAGCTCGCCGCCGAGGGCCTCGTCGTCACCCGGCCGGGCTCCGGAGCCTTCCGGGCGCGGCCCCGTACCGATACGCCCCCGCCGGGCGACACCTCCTGGCAGGAGGTCTCCCTCAGCGGCGACCGCGGCCCCGAAGCGGTACCGCGCACGGTCGACGCCTCCGGTGTCCTGGTCACGCTCGCCGCACCGCCGCCCGGTGTCATCGAGCTCAACGGCGGCTACCTCCACCCCTCGCTCCAGCCGGAGCGGGCACTCGCCGCCGCCCTCGCCCGGGCCGGGCGCCGCCCCGGTGCCTGGGGGCGCCCGCCCACCGACGGGCTGACCGAACTGCGGGCCTGGTTCGCCCGCGAGATCGGGCCCGCGCTCACCGCCGCCGACATCCTGATCACCGCGGGCGGCCAGAGCGCGCTGGCCACCGCGCTGCGCGCCCTCGCCCCGCCCGGCGCCCCGGTCCTGGTCGAGTCGCCCACCTACCCCGGCATGCTGGCGGCCGCCCGCGCCACCGGGCTGCGCCCCGTGCCGGTGCCCGTCGACGCCGACGGCGTGCGGCCGGAACTGCTCGCTGCCGCGTTCCGGGCCACCGGCGCCCGCGTCTTCGTCTGCCAGCCGCTGTTCCAGAACCCGACGGGCGCGGTCCTCGCCCCCGAACGGCGCGGCGAGGTCGTCCGGATCGCCCGTGCGGCGGGGGCCTTCGTCATCGAGGACGACTTCGCCCGCCGTCTGGCCCACGACGACGCCGGGCCACTGCCCGCACCCCTGGCCGCCGACGACCCGGACGGTGTGGTCGTCCACGTCTGCTCCCTCACCAAGGTCACCTCGCCGAGTCTGCGGGTGGGCGCGCTCGCCGCCCGCGGTCCGGTGCTCGGCCGGCTGCGGGCCATCCAGGTCGTCGACAGCTTCTTCGTCCCCCGACCGCTCCAGGAGGCCGCGCTCGAACTGGTCGGCTCCCCGGCGTGGGGTCACCATCTGCGTGCCGTATCGACCGAGCTGAGGAACCGGCGCACCACCATGACGACGGCCGTGCGGCAGGAACTCCCCGCCCTCGTGCTCCCGCACATCCCCGCGGGCGGCGGCAGCCTGTGGCTGCGCCTGCCCGAGGCGGAAGCCGGTACGGACGAGTCCGCGGTGGTCTCGGCGGCCCTGCGCGCGGGCGTGGCCATCGCGCCCGGACGGCCGTACTTCTGCGCCGAACCCCCGTCCCCGCAGGTCCGATTGAGCTATGCCGCGGTGGCCGGTGCGGCCGAGATCGCCGAGGGGGTCCGCCGTCTGCGCACCGCCTGCGAGGAGGTCCTGGGCAGGTGAGGACACCAACGGGGCTACGAGAGGTACGCGAGGGCCGGCTTCGAGTCATCGGGAGGCGCGCATCCGCGGAGGCACCCCCGGTCGTGCCCGGCCGGAAGCACCGGTGGAGGCCCTCTTGACCCGCGGTTCGTTCGGCTCCACGATCACGGCCATGACTGTTCGAGTCTCGCTCGTCGCCGCGGCACGCAGCTCCGCCCTGCTCGCCGAGCGCTTCGACGACGACCGGCCGCTCGACCACGCAGGCTGGCACGAGGTGCAGCTCGCCGCGCACACCCTGATGCCCCTCGGCGCCGCAGAACTGCGCTACTGCTCACCCACCCCGCGCAGCCGCGCCACCGGCGACGCGCTCGGCTTCGCCCCGCTCGTCCAGCCCGCACTGCGCGACTGCGACATGGGCCGCTGGCGGGGCTGTACCCTCGCCGATGTCACGGCCTGCGAACCCGCGGCCGTCGACGCCTGGCTCGCGGACCCGCGCTCCGCCCCGCACGGCGGTGAACCGCTGCTCGCCTTCATCTCGCGGATAGGCGGCTGGCTGGACACGCGACCGGCCTGCGACGGTTCGATCGTCGCCGTCGCCGAACCGGCGGTCGTCCGGGCCGCCCTCGTCTACGCGCTCAAGGCCCCGCCGTCGACGTACTGGAACGTCGACGTCCGGCCGCTGTCCACGGTCACGCTCACCGGCATGCCGGGCCGCTGGAGCCTCAGGCTCGAAGCCGGGGTGCGCTGATCGGTCTTTGTCCTGCACCCGATGGCGGCCGTGTCCCGGAGGGATCGCACGACCCCCGTCCAAGGCCCCTCGGCCACGATGGCGCGGGCGGCTCCCGCGGTCCGGGTTGTGACGCCGTGCGGGAGGTGGGGCCCGGCCCCACCT
>NZ_JBHVFF010000486.1:0-3650 GCF_042801895.1 Streptomyces sp. NPDC057543
GCCGGAGCGGCGCGGGGCCGGGTCGATGCCTGCTGCGTGCAGGATCTCCCAGACCGTTGAGGCCGCGATGAGGTTCCCGGGTCGGGCCAGTTCGCCCTGGATGCGGCGGCGCGGCAGAACTCCAGGAACCTTGTGCGGTTCTTCCTCGGCTTGATGTGGCCGTAGAGCTTGTCTTTGCCCAGGTTGTAGGCAGCGAACAAGTGGCGGACCCCGTGCGGGCGGGTGTAGGTCGCCCGCCTGCGGGGCCGGGGCTCGCGTTCAGGATCCTTGTGCTTTCCACTCCGCTCGACCCACTGCCGCCCGGGGTGGGGCTGGAGGTTCAGCGGCCCGAACTCATCCAGGCACAGCACCACATCGGGCTCGCCATCCTCGGGTATGACCTCGCCGTCGGCGATCGCGTAGAGGTGCTCGACGCGGCCCTTCTTGGCGGCATCGTCCGGGTCACGGGAGGTCTTCCAGGTCTTTATGCGTTGAAACGAGATGCCCTCCTGGCGGAGCAGGACCCGGAGGCCCTCGTGGCTGATGTCGTCGACCACCCCCTCGGCGACCAGGAAGTTCGCCAGCTTGGCCAGGCTCCAGGTCGAAAACGGCAGGCCGTGCTCGGCCGGCTTGGACTTGGCGATCTTCTTGATCTCGCGGCGCTCAGGCAGGGTGAAGGTCTTGGGTCGGCCACCCTTGTACTTCGGGTAGAGGGTGTCGAACCCGTCAGCGTTGAAGTGGTGGATCACATCCCGGACCCGGTCGTCGCTGGTGAACGTCACCTCGGCGATCTCCGCCACGGGCATGCCCTGCGCGGACAGCAGCACCATCTGGGCCCGCCGCCAGGTCACCACCGAGCCGGTGCCCCTGCGGACGATCCGCAGCAGGCGCTGCCCCTCATCGCTGTCGATCTCGCGGATCCTTACTGGCTCTGCCACCGGCATAGTCTCCCGGGAAGAGGAGGCGCCCGGGTGCAGAACGGGCGAGGTGCCTGCCAGTGCGGTGTCAGGCCAACACCTCCCGAAGCCAGGACCTTTCGGCCTGGCTGGTGGCGCGGGCGACGGTGAGCATGCCGCGCCGGTAGGGGTCGTCGGTGTCGTCGGCGCCCAGTGGGCGGTCACCGTCGTGGAAGAAGCTCGCGGGCTGTTCCAGGAATTCCAGCCGTCGGTGAAGTACCGCGTGCTGCTCAGCGGTGTCATGCAGGCAGGAGAGGAAGGCCAGGACCGTGAAGTACCGGGTGCTGTCGCTGATGTCAAGGCCGTTGGCATCCCGCAGTCGACGCAGCAGATCGCAGCGACCGGCGTCGGTCAGGCTCAGAGTGTGTCGCTGAGCGGCCGAGGCGCCTGGTTCGGTCCGCCGGTCGAGCAGCCCGGCGCTGACCAGCCGGTTGATCGCCGGGTAGAGGCTGCCGTCGCTGACCGGCCGGGCATGACCGGACAAGTGCGCTATCCGGTGGCGCAGTTGATAGCCGTGCAGTGGCCCCTCGGCCAGGAATCCCAGGATCGCGAGTTCGAGCATGCTGCTACTCTCGCACATCGAAACGAGGTACCTCGAATCGATGGATGGGGTAGGGATGACGTACACCGAGGAATGGGTGACCATGCGGGCGCGCAACGCCTACGAGCGCGGCCGGGCATCGTTCGACGTACAGCCCGAACGGGCGGCGCTGCTCGTCATCGATATGCAGGACGAGTTCGTGCGGCCTGGCTGGAGTCCCTACTGGGTGCCCGCGGCCACCCGGATGGCGCCCCGCCTGCACCAACTGGTCGAAGAATGCCGGGCCGCCTCCGTCCCGGTGATCTGGACCATCTTCGACGACACGCACCTCGGGCTGGACCGGCCGCACGCCTTGCGGTTCCTCCCGCATGCCGACACCGACTGGCACCGGCCCGGCCCCGCCGCGGTGTGGGCCCCGATGGGACGCCACCCCGACGAGGCCGTGATCCGCAAGCCCTCCTACGGGGCGTTCTACGACACCCCGCTCAATACGATGCTGCGCAACCTCGGCTGCGACACGGTCATCATCACGGGAACGCTCACCAACTACTGCTGCGGCACCACGGCCCGGCAGGCATACGAACGTGGTTACAAGGTCGTCTTCGGATCCGACGTCACGGCCACCGACGACGAGTCCCGGCAAGAATCCGAACTCGCAGTCCTACGCAAGGGTTTCGCGCTCGTGCTGACCGCCGAAGAGATCACCAACCGACTGACCACAGCCACCCCAGCATCAGAGGACGAGTAGCGGGCAAACGTTGCCTAATTCCTTGTTAACGGCGCTGCGAGGAGCACTGAGCGTTGCGGCGCCGTTCGAACGCTGGACCGTGACGTCTAAACGTTGCCTGGCGACAGACGCCTCGCATCAGAGCGGCGGACGGTCTGGCGTATCTCGGGGTGGCGGTCGCGTGGGCGGCTGCGTAGGTTACTGAGCTTGTAGCCGTGGTGTCGTCAGCTTGAGTCTGGTCTCGTCGAGGCAGCCGTCGATGATGTCGCTGCGGTATTGGATCTGGCGAAGGCCGTGTCGTAGCGCGCGGATGAGGTGCTCGGGGTCGGTGAAGGCGGTGTTGGCCTGGCTGCTGCGGCGGAGCAGGGACCAGATGCCCTCGACCGGGTTGAGGTCGGGAGCGTAGGGCGGCAGGTAGTAGACGGTGATCCAGTCCGTGGCGTCGATGAAGGCCCGCATCCGGTGGTCTTTGTGGACGTTCAAGTTGTCCCAGATGAGGACGATCGGGCCGCCGAGCTGCTGGTGGGCGGCGATGAGAAGGTCGCGGTACTCGGTCCAGGTGAAGCTGCGCCGGCCGCCTTGCTTGTGGTCGGTGTGCCGTTTGGGCCGGTAGATCAGGCGAGAGCGTTCGCCGAGTTTGTAGCAGGTCAAGGCAGCGATGGAGTAGCGGCGTTGGGAGCGGCCGCGGACCTTGATGACGGGTGTGTGCCCGCGTTTGGCCCATGTCCGTGAGGTCGGCGGCGTCATCGAGAATCCTGCTTCGTCTTCGAAGACGATCCAGGCCCCGAGCGCCGCCGCGGTGGTTCCGCCTGTGGCCAGGTCTCCTTCACACAGCCTGCCACCGCGTCCTCGTCACGCTCGAGAGCACGCCGGGCGGGAACCTGATGGCTCCAGGCGTTCCGTCGCAGCATCTGCGAGATGCCCGACAGGGTCATGGTCTTGTGGAACCTTCGGCCGATGAGCGTCTTGATCCGTGCCAGGGTCCACCGCTGGTCCGGCCATCCATGCGCGACCGGACCCTTTCCCAGCTCTTCCTCCAGTACGGCAAACAAGTCCTCGCTCAGCTTCGGCCGGGAGGCGGGGCCACGTGAGCGCAGGGCCTGCTGTCCGATGTCCTGCCAGGAGCGCCGCCATCGCTGAACCGAACGGACGCTGACACGTAACTCCTTCGCGATCACGGCATTGCCGAGATCGTCGGCGAACATGCCGGCTGCTTCCATCCGGATCCGCTCGCGGAAAACCTGTCTCTCCGCGGTCAGACCCCCACCCTGCGGATACCTCATACTTCCGGCTTACCGCAACGATCACGGTGCGTCAGCCCCTACGACACCACGACTACAAGCTCAGTAGAAGCGGGTTCTGGCACACATTCCGTGAGCGATCTTGAGTCCGGCCTCACCAGACCCCGGTGACGTGCGGTCCGCGCAGCTCACATGACGCGCGCGCC
>NZ_JBHVFF010000487.1:0-3567 GCF_042801895.1 Streptomyces sp. NPDC057543
CCGGCGGGCCGGCCCGCTTCCATCGCGTTCGGCGGACGGGCCGCCCTCGGCCGGATGAGAAACGGGCCCGGACATTGCGCCCTCGACCGGACGAGAAGCGGCGCCTGGACGCTGCGCCCTCGACCGGACGAGGCGCAGGCGGTCGGTCCGGCGGGCCGGCCCGCTTCCATCGCGTTCGGCGGACGGGCCGCCCTCGGCCGGATGAGAAACGGGCCCGGACATTGCGCCCTCGACCGGACGAGGAGCGGCGCGTGGACGCTGCGCCATCGGCCGACGAGAGGAGGAGCACGACGGCCGCCGGATCTCCGGTGCTCAGGCCTCCCCGTTCGAGGCCGATTCGTCCGCGATCCGCTCGTGGTGGCGGATGACCTCCGCCACGATGAAGTTCAGCAGCTTCTCCGCGAAGGCCGGGTCCAGGTGCGCGCTCTCCGCCAGTTGCCTCAGCCGGGCGATCTGCCGGCTCTCGCGGGCCGGGTCGGCCGGGGGGAGCTGGTGGGCGGCCTTGAGGTGGCCGACCTGCTGGGTGCACTTGAAGCGCTCGGCGAGCATATGGACGACAGCGGCGTCAATGTTGTCGATGCTCTCGCGCAGCCGGTTCAGTTCCGCGGTCACGGACTCGTCGGTGTCCCTCGTGGTCATGGTCAGCGAGCTTAGACGGCCGGGCCCTGGGTGGTGATCACCGGTGGGTGATCCGGGTCCGGGACCTGGTCGCTCCAGCCGCCCGGGACGTTGCGGCCCTGCTGTTCGCGGAACCGGACCGGGGCGGCGCCCACCCGGCGGGCGAAGAGGCGGGAGAAGTACGCCGGGTCGTCGTAGCCGACACGTCGGGCGACCGCGGCGACCGGCAGGTCGGTGGCGGCGAGGAGTTCCTTGGCGCGGCCGAGCCGGATGCCGAGGAGGTAGTCCTTCGGGCTGCAGCCCGCGCCCCGCCGTACCACCGTGCGCAGTTCGGAGGGTGTCATGCCGTGCCGGGCCGCGTGCTCGGCGACGGACAGCGGCTGGAAGGCGTCGCGGGCGAGGGCCTGGAGGACCGGGTCGCCGTCGGGGCTGACATCGGCGCGGGCCCGGCGCAGGGCGACGAGGAGTTCGTGGACGGCGGCGCCGGTCTCCACCTCCAGCAGCGGGTTGCCGCGCCGGGCCGCCCGCACCATCCGCCCCACCGCGGCCCGGGGGCCCGCCGTGTCGGCGAGCGGGACGAGCGGGCGGTCGGGCTCGATGTAGCCGAGTTCGGTGTACGTGGCGGTGGCGGGGCCGGTGAAGTCGACGAAGCTCTCGTCCCAGCCGGTGCCGGGGTCGGCGCCGTAGTGGTGCGGGGTGCCGGGGGTCAGCCAGATCAGGCTGGGGGCGACGACGGGGACCCGGCGGCCGTCCGTGCCGCTGAACCAGCCGCTGCCGGAGTTGATGACGACGGCCACGTGGTGGTCCAGGGTGCGCGGGCCGACCGTCGGCAGGGCGCCGTGCTGCAGTCCCACACCGAGACAGACGAGGCCCAGCCGGTGGTGGAGCGGGCTGGGAGTGAAGAAACGCATCCAGGTGTGGTACATCGGCCTTCCTTCCTCCCCTTTCATCTTTCATCGCGTTGGTCCGAACAATTGTGTCCAAACAGCAGTGATCTTTGTCCATGGACCGGCCGCACGCCAGGGGGCGAAGGTTGGTTGCAACATTCCTCCCGGGTTCGCCCGCTCCGTGGTGCGTGCCGTCGTGCGACCCGGGGCCGCGCGGCCCCGGGGGACCGCACGCACAGGAGAGTACGAGCACGATGGCTGACTTCACCGTGGGGGACGACCACTTCCGGCTCGACGGGAAGCCCGTACGGCTGCTGTCGGGGGCCCTGCACTACTTCCGGGTCCACGAGGCGCAGTGGGACCACCGGCTGTCGATGCTGCGCGCCATGGGTCTCAACTGCGTCGAGACGTATGTTCCGTGGAATCTCCATGAGCCGCGACCCGGCCGGTTCCGGGACGTGGCGGCGCTGGGCCGGTTCCTGGACGCGGCGCAGCGGGCCGGGCTGTGGGCGATCGTCCGCCCGGGCCCGTACATCTGTGCCGAATGGGAGAACGGTGGTCTGCCGGCCTGGGTGACGGGGCGGTTCGGACGGCGGGTGCGGACCCGCGACGAGGAGTACCTGGGCGCCGTGGAGCGGTGGTTCACGGCGCTGCTGCCGCAGGTGGTGCAGCGGCAGATCGGGCGCGGCGGCCCGGTGATCATGGTCCAGGCGGAGAACGAGTACGGGAGCTACGGCACCGATCAGGTCTATCTCCGGCGGGTGGCCGGGATGCTGCGGGAGCGCGGGGTGACCGTGCCGCTGTTCACCTCCGACGGGCCGGAGGACCACATGCTCACGGGCGGTTCCGTGCCGGGGCTGCTCGCCACGGCGAACTTCGGGTCGGGCGCACGGGAGGCGTTCGAGGTGCTGCGCCGCCATCAGCCGAAGGGGCCGCTGATGTGCATGGAGTTCTGGTGCGGTTGGTTCGAGCACTGGGGTGCCGAGCCGGTCGTACACGATCCGGAGCGGGCCGCCGACTCGCTGCGGGAGATCCTGGAGTGCGGGGCCTCGGTGAACATCTACATGGCGCACGGGGGCACGAACTTCGCCGGGTGGGCGGGTGCCAACCGGTCCGGTCCACTGCAGGACAAGGACTTCCTGCCGACGGTGACGTCGTACGACTACGACGCGCCGATCGACGAGTACGGCCGCCCCACGGAGAAGTTCCGGCAGTTCCGCAAGGTGCTCGCCGAGTACGCGGACGGACCGCTTCCGGAGCTTCCGCCCGAGCCCGCGGGCCTGGCCGCTCCGGTACGGGCGGAGCTGACGGACTGGGCTCCGCTGACCGCCGTACTGGAGGCGCTGGGCGACGAGGAATCGGCGACGACCGGCGTTCCGCCGACCTTCGAGGAGCTGGGGGTCGACCGGGGCCTGGTGCGCTATCAGGTCGCCGTGCCGGGGCCGCGCCGCCCGTACACCCTGGGTCTGACGGGGCTCCGGGACCGGGCCGTGGTGTACGTGGACGGTGTCCGCCAGGGTGTGCTGAGCGAGGAGAACGGCACTCTGGACGAGCCGGTGGCCGGGCCTGCGGAGGTCGAACTGTGGGTGGAGTCCCTGGGCCGCGTCAACTACGGGCGGCGGCTCGGTGAGCCCAAGGGGATCACGGGCGGAGTGCTGCACGAACGGCAGTTCCTGCACGGTGTACGCGCCCGTGGGCTGCGGCTGGAGGCGTTCGAGGAGCCAGACGCGCTGGTCGGGGTGGTTTTCGGGAGCGTCACGGGGGCCGGGCGTACGGGGCTGTTCCGGGGGGAGTTCGAGGTCGCGGGGGTGGCCGGCACCGGGCATGCGGGGCTCGAACTGCCGGGCTGGACACGCGGCTTCGTGTGGGTGAACGGCTTCTGCCTGGGGCGCTACTGGTCTGCGGGGCCGCAGCGGACGCTGTACGTGCCGGGGCCGGTGCTGCGGGAGGGCGCCAACGAGGTGTGGGTGCTGGAACTGGAGGACGCGGGCACGCCGTATGCCGAGCTGGGCCCGGGGGTGCCCGTCCGGACGGGCACCCCCGGGGATGTTCAGGTGTGAGT
>NZ_JBHVFF010000488.1:0-3541 GCF_042801895.1 Streptomyces sp. NPDC057543
GGGGTGTGTCCCCGTCGGCCCGTCCATGAAGGCTGCGCCGATCCCGGCTCAGGCGTCCACCTTCTCCATGACCTCGTCGGAGACATCGAAGTTGGCGAAGACGTTCTGCACGTCGTCGCTGTCCTCCAGCGCGTCGATCAGCTTGAAGATCTTGCGCGCGCCCTCCTCGTCCAGCTCGACCTGCATGGTGGGCAGGAAGTTGGCCTCGGCGGAGTCGTAGTCGATGCCGGCCTGCTGGAGCGCCGTACGGACCGCGACCATGTCGGTGGCCTCGCTGACGACCTCGTAGGTGTCACCGAGGTCGTTGACCTCCTCGGCTCCCGCTTCGAGGACGGCGCCCAGGACATCGTCCTCGGTCAGTTCGCCCTTGGGGACGATCACGACGCCCTTGCGGTTGAAGAGGTACGAGACCGAGCCCGGGTCGGCCATCGAACCGCCGTTGCGGGTCATCGCGACGCGCACGTCGGAGGCGGCACGGTTGCGGTTGTCGGTCAGGCACTCGATGAGCACCGCGACACCGTTCGGGCCGTAACCTTCGTACATGATCGTCTGGTAGTCGACGCCGCCCGCTTCGAGACCGCCACCGCGCTTGACCGCGGAGTCGATGTTCTTGTTCGGTACGGAGCTCTTCTTGGCCTTCTGGATCGCGTCCACGAGGGTCGGATTTCCATCGGGGTCCACACCGCCGGTGCGCGCGGCGACCTCGATGTTCTTGATCAGCTTCGCGAAGAGCTTGCCGCGCTTGGCATCGATCACGGCCTTCTTGTGCTTCGTCGTAGCCCATTTAGAGTGGCCGGACATCTGCCTTCTCCTTCGCGTCACCCAAATCGATTCGAACCCGAGAGATCCTACCGGGATCGAGTCAGCCGACTGCGCGCACCATGTCCACGAACCAGGCGTGAACCCGGTGATCCCCGGTCAGTTCGGGATGGAAGGACGTCGCCAGGGCGTTCCCCTGGCGTACGGCGACGATGTGACCGCCGTGCTCCGCCACCACCTCGGCCCGTGCGCCGACCGATTCCACCCACGGGGCGCGGATGAACACGCCCTCGACCGGGCCGCCCTCGATACCGGCGACCTCCACGGCCGCTTCGAAGGACTCGTTCTGCCGCCCGAAGGCGTTACGGCGCACGATCATGTCGATCCCGCCGACCGTCTCCTGGCCCGCGCGCGGGTCGAGGATCTTGTCGGCGAGCAGGATCATTCCGGCGCAGGTGCCGTAGACCGGCATCCCGTCCCCGACGCGTTCGCGCAGTGGTTCCAGCATGCCGAACAGGGCAGCCAGTTTGGACATCGTGGTGGACTCGCCACCGGGAATGACCAGGCCGTCGACCTCGGCAAGTTCCTCGGGACGCCGGACCGGCCTGGCCAGGGCGTCCGCCGAGGCCAGGGCGATCAGGTGTTCCCGTACGTCGCCCTGGAGAGCCAGGACTCCGATCACAGGGGTGTCGCTCATCAGTGACTACCAGCCGCGGTTGGCGTAGCGCTCGGCCTCGGGCAGGGTGTCGCAGTTGATGCCGACCATGGCCTCGCCCAGGTTCCGGGAGGCGTCCGCGATGATCTTCGGGTCGTCGTAGAAGGTGGTGGCCTTCACGATGGCGGCGGCCCGCTTGGCCGGGTCGCCGGACTTGAAGATGCCGGAGCCGACGAAGACACCCTCGGCGCCGAGCTGGCGCATCAGCGCGGCGTCGGCGGGGGTGGCGACGCCGCCCGCGGAGAACAGCACGACGGGCAGCTTGCCCAGCTCGGCGACCTCCTTCACCAGCTCGTACGGGGCGCGGAGCTCCTTGGCGGCGGCGTACAGCTCGTTGTTGTCGTAACCGCGCAGCCGGGCGATCTCGTTCTTGATCTGGCGCAGGTGACGGACGGCCTCGACGACGTTGCCGGTGCCGGCCTCGCCCTTCGAACGGATCATGGCCGCGCCCTCGGCGATGCGGCGCAGGGCCTCGCCCAGGTTGGTGGCACCGCAGACGAACGGAGTCGTGAAGGCGAACTTGTCGCTGTGGTTGACCTCGTCGGCCGGGGTGAGGACCTCGGACTCGTCGATGTAGTCGACACCGAGGGACTGCAGGACCTGGGCCTCGACGAAGTGCCCGATGCGGGACTTCGCCATCACCGGGATGGAGACGGCCTCGATGATCTCCTCGATCATGTTCGGGTCCGACATCCGGGCCACGCCGCCGTCCTTACGGATGTCGGCAGGCACCCGCTCCAGGGCCATGACGGCCACGGCGCCCGCGTCCTCGGCGATCTTCGCCTGCTCGGCATTGACGACATCCATGATCACGCCGCCCTTGAGCTGCTCGGCCATGCCGCGCTTGACGCGGGCGGTGCCGGTGGCCGGGGAGTCGGCGGACTGCGGGGTGGTGGGAAGCGTGGACACGGATCGACCTCACTCGGAGAAAAGTTGCTGAATGCGCTGGTTGGTGCAGAGCAGAGCAAACTCTCCGGGACCAGTCCACGACAAGGGCCAATAGCAGGCCGGTGGATCGTTTTGGACTCGTACGGGACGGGCTGTGGCCCCGGTCACGTACGCGTGAGGCCGCCGGATCAGCTGACGGGGCGGTCCGCCAGGGCGACCGGTGGTTCGTCGTCCATCTCGAAGGCGAGCGGGAAAGGGGCGTGCCCGGCCAGCCGGAACCACCGCACCGTACGGTGCCTGCGCAGCGCACGCGCCGCGCGCACCGCGTCGTTGTGGAACCGCCGTGCCATGGGGACCCGGCGCACGGCCGCGGCGAGTTCGGACGCCGCTTCCTCGCCACCGGGGATCTCCTTCACGCTCTCCACCTGCGCCCGCTCGCCGAAGACCGCCCGCAGCGCGGTGCTCAGCTCGCTCTCCGCGACCTCGCGGTGTTCCTCCTCCGCCTGACGGGCGGCGTGCGCGGCCTCGTACAGCACGATGGACGCGGCCGGGTCGAGGACACCCGAGGTGGCCAGTTCCTGGGTGACCGAGGCGCGACGCAGGAGCTGCGCGTCGAGGGCCGCGCGGGCGGCGTCGATACGGGTGTGCAGCCGGTCCAGCCGTCCGGCGGTCCAGCTGAGGTACATGCCGATCGCGACGACCGCGACGGCGATCCAGATGAGGGTTTCGATCACGGGCGGCAAGGCTACCGTCGGGGCGCGGGCGGTGCGCCAGTCCGGCCCGGGCACGGGGGCTGGCGGGAGCCGGGCCCGGTTGCCGCCGGGGCGCCGCTCCGGACACCGGTCCTCAGGCGCCGGACGGGCCTGAAATCGCCGCGCATCACTCCGCGTGCCTCGATACGCCGGCGAGCCCGGGCGCGGCGTCCGGTGCGGTGCATCGCAAGGCGCCGGAGCGTCCTGAGGTGGGGTCTCCCCTGCTCGAACGGAGTCGAGAGCCTGGGGAAGGAGCTGTTCGGTCGTTTCGGCAACGCCGCGAGGTGCCGTGCCGGGCGTCGCGACCCCGGCCATGACCCGCCGGACAGGACCTAGTGCCGTGACCGGCAATGTTTGCCCCATGAAGAGCGTCGTCCGGTGCGTGCGATCGCAAGGCGGCCGGGAGCCCTTGGATGGGGTCTCCCCT
>NZ_JBHVFF010000489.1:0-3521 GCF_042801895.1 Streptomyces sp. NPDC057543
GGACCCGGCTGCCCCTCGCGGTGTCGACAGGGTCCTCTCACCATTCAAGAGCAATCTCGCCGATATTGGCTGTCCCAGGGGGACCCGGCCGGTACAGGCACCGGCCCGTCGGCACGGGGTTCACCTCGGCTCCGCCAGGGCCTGGCCGGAGGCGTCCGCCGGGGTGCGGGGACGGGGCACCGAGAGAAGCGGCGCGAGGTCGAGCCGCTTGTCCATCTCCAGGCGGAAAGTGCCGTACGGGTTGATGTTGGACCAGAAAAGCGCGGTGAGCCCGCGCCGGTCCTCGTCCGAGAGCTTCTTCGCCCAGGCCGGTTCGGCGAGGACCTGCTGAAGCAGCAGCGTGTTGACGTGCACGAGCGCGGACTGGAGCAGGTGCAGGGCGAGCATAGAGGTCTCGGCGTGTTCCTTGTCCGGGCCGGTGAGCGCGCCGTCCTTGCCGTAGTGGAGCACAGGGTTCGCCGAGTTCCAGTTCTCCACGACCTGGAGCCCGCCGTGGATCTCCCGGCGCAGACCTGGAGCCTCGAGGTAGTCGCAGGCGAAGACCGTACGGACCGCGCGGCCGAGTTCTTCGAGCGCGGCGTACGTGGGGCGCTTGGGCCCGCCGCGGGTGAAGCGCCGCAGCACCTGCTCCGCCTCCGCCGTCCCCAGTCGGAGCGCAGTGGCGTACTTGACCATCTGGTCGTACTGCTGCTCGATCAGGTCGCACTTGATGGCCCGGGTCAGAGAGGCGCCGAGCGCCGGCCAGCCGGGCGGGTCGTCGTCCGGGCGGTACAGGCGGATGCTGCCGATGTTCTTCAGCCGGGGCAACAGGCGGAAGTTGAGCAGCTCGGTGAAGGCGAACCCAACGACAGACGCGCCGTGTGTGTCGACGCAGTTCGACTCGATCTCGGCGTCCGTGCAGTGCCGCAGCAGTCCCTCGATCAACGCCGCGACCTCGGACGACGAACAGGACTTCAGCTGCGAGTAGATGCAGACGTTCTTCCGCTCCACGTGCCAGTAGATCATCACGCCGTTGCCGCCGTAGCGTGCGTGTTACTCGGTCATGAAGTTGCTGGACCAGGACCCGAACATCTTCGAGTCCGAGGCACACGCGTTTCCCTGCCCCCACCACGCGGTGTCGCGGGCGGAGAAGGTGGCGTTGACCAGCCGGGTGACGGCGGCGCGGAGGTTGTCGACGGTGATGAAGTGCCGCCGGATATGGCACAGAGCGGCTTCACTCTCGCCATGCTCGCCGGTCGCGACGATCGAGCGGATGCCCATGTTGGTGCCCAGCGCGAACAGCACGAGCAGCAGGCGGCGCTGGAGGGTGGCCCGGTCGATGCGCTCGTCCGCGGCGACGGAGGTGAACTCGTCGGTGAAGCCGGAGAGGAAGTCGGCGTTCTTCAGCACGTCCAGGAGGTCGAGGACTCCCCATCGGCGTACGACCTCGTCCTTGAGCGTCTGGAGGCCGGTCGGCTCGTCCAGCTTCTCGAGCTTCGGCACGGTGATCCACGGGTCGCCGTGCCGCATGGTCACCTTCCCCCCGCCCGCCGAGCCGTCCGCGAGCGCCGCCGACAACTTGTCCAGGCCCTCGGTCATCCGCTGCTTCAGGCTCGTGATGAACGCCTGCGGGTCCTGGGGCTGGCGGATAGCCGCGTAGTGCACGGTGCGGGTGACCTGCTGGTTCTTCCGCTGTCTCACGGCGTGTCGGACATCGGAGCCTCAGCTTCGTGTCGCTTCCTCGGCGGTCTGTCTTGATTGGAGCAGACCGCCGGGCTTGTGATCTGGGCTGTCGCGCACCTTCCGAGTCAGCAGCCTGCAGGTCTCCCACCTGTGCGGTTGCTAGGTGGTTTGGGGACGAGCGGTCGGGTCAGTAGTGCGGGCACGCGTCGACGCCGCCGGCGGGTGCTTGGACGCGGGCTGCCGGAGCGGAACTCGCGTGGACAAGCCTCCGGGTGTGTGACCCGCTGCGATCGCGCCATGCGGCCGATGAGCTTTCCCCGGGGCCCAGGCGGACGGGCCCCGGTCGGACGGGCGGATCAGCGCAGTCCGGCGAAGAGATCGTTCTCGGGTATGGCCGCGCCGGTGGCGTCCTGGACACGTACGAAGGTCTCCACGCCCATCAACTCGCCGAACCTCTCCTTGCCCATCTTGAGGAAGAAGATGTTCTCGCCCTGACTCGCGTGCGCGGCCAATGCGTCGAACTTCTGACCGCTGAATGCGGTGGTGTCCACCCACGTGGTGATCTCATCGTCGGGGAGGCCGATCTCGGCCATAGCGGCGGCCTCGGCAGGATCCGGCTCCGGCATGTCCTCATGAAACTCGCGCATGATCTCGCCGAACCGCTGCATCATCGAGCGGGGCATCGTCGTCCAGTACACCTTCGGTGTCAGCGCTGTCATCTCCAGCGCCGCCATCGTGATGCGGTGGGCCTGGATGTGGTCGGGGTGGCCGTAGAAGCCGTTCTCGTCGTAGGTGACGACCACATCGGGCCGGTAGTGCCGTATGAGTTCCGCGAGTCGGTCGGCGCCTTCCTCTACGGGGGTCTGCCAGAAGGATCCGGGGGCGTCGTTGCTCGGCCAGCCCATCATCCCGGAGTCGGCATAATCCAGCATCTCCAGATCGCTGACCTTCAGGACGTCACAGCTCTCCTCAAGTTCTTGACGGCGCATCAAGGCGACGGCCGCCGGATCGTGCCCGGGATCGCCCGGCTTGACACCCCCCGGTCCGTCACCGCAACCGCCGTCGGTACACGTCACGAGAACCGTGCGGATGCCTTCCGCCGCGTACCGCGCGAGGACCCCTCCGGTTCCGGTGGCCTCGTCGTCGGGGTGGGCGTGCACTGCCATGAGCGTCAAGGGCCGGTCAGTCATGAAACAGTCCTCCTGCAGAAATAGGTCTTGGTCCGAGCGCGCGGCGGGCGTACCGCGATCCCGGGGGCCCGGATCCTGGTGGGACGGACGACCTTGTGGTCTCCGTGTCCCCGCCCGTGCGGCGCCGGTCCCTCGATCGATGCAACCATGCCGACCGGACCGGCTGTTCCCGCTGCAGCCGTGACCTCCAGGCTTCGGGTTTCAACGCGAACGAGGTACAGGCGCGACCTGCTGTGCTGTCGCACTGCAGCGCATCCTGCTGGGCGACGCCAACCAGTGCATCTACGCGGGCTTCAAGCACATCGACGCCGACGCCCGGATCACCACAGCGATGCGGCTGCCCGGCGCCGACAAGATCCGTTTGCCACCGCTCAGCTACCGCGACCCGAGCGGAAGCTGCCAGCCGCCGCCGAAGCCGCCCTGCAACGCGGCTTCTCCCACCCCGCCATCCGCACGGCCGCCGCCGCGGGTCGCATCTCGGTCACAGACCTCGATGAACTGGGTGCAGGACCTCATCCGGACCACCCGATGAACACGACTCGATACGCGCCCTAGTTGTTCTGTCCGGGGAGGTTGTGGACGGGTGATGCAGGTCTCGGCTGAGGGATCTTGAACGGGTGAGGGCCTTCCGGGTTCGGTGTGGATTGCGACGTCTACACCGACCGAAAG
>NZ_JBHVFF010000490.1:0-3491 GCF_042801895.1 Streptomyces sp. NPDC057543
GGGGCTGGGTTTCCAGCCCCTCCGGCGATTGCGTGCGCGGGCGGGCGGGGAGTGGGACGGTGCCCGCGGCGGGCTGTTCTTTTGCCCGCCCCTTCCCGGAACGGCGGCTCTGCCCCCGACCCCGCTCCTCAAAGGCGGAGGGGCTGGAAAGCCATCTCGGTCGCGGGAGAGTCCGGGAACGGCCCGTCCAATGCCGGAGGGGCTGGGGGCCAGGGCGCCCATATGTTCGGGCTGGGCCTCCGGGGACCCCTCCGCTCCGGATAGGCTGGGCGGATGACGCGAGCCGAGCAGCCAACGGTCGTGAGCCCCACCTCCGACACACTTGCCGCAGACTCACGCGAGCGCGCCGTACGAGCCCTGTTGCGTGTTCCCCCGCTGAAGCGGTTGTGGAGCGCCCAGCTCGTCGGAAGTATCGGCGATGCACTCGCCCTTCTCGTGCTGGTGCTGATGTCGCTGCAAGCGGCGGTCCTTGAGGGCTCATTCGGAGCTGGATACCGAGGGGCGGCGTTTGCCGTCGCCGCGGTGTTCGGTGCCCGGATCCTTGCCACCCTGCTCTTCGGAGCCGTACTCCTGGGGCCGCTGACGACGCTCACCGCGCCCGGAGGACCGCTGGACCGGCGGTGGCTGATGATCGGGACGGACGGGCTGCGGCTCGCGCTGCTGGTCGTCGCACCGCTGTGGATCGACTGGATGCCCGACAAGGCACTCATGATGATCCTCATCACCGTCTTCGTCGTCGGCGCCGCCGAACGCCTGTGGACGGTCGCCAAGGACGGCGCAGCCCCCGCGCTGCTGCCCGCCCCGCCCCCCGAGGGCGCCGCGGTACGCCCGCTGCCCGACCATCTCGACGCACTGCGCCGACTCTCCGTCCGCACCGACTTCGCCGCCATTCCGGCCGCCGCGGCCGTCCTGCTGATCGCCACGCTCGTCGGCGCTCTGCTGGGCTCCGGCCTGGAGTGGTTCTCGCTCCATCAGGCGGCCCTCGGTTCGTACATCGCGGCCGGTCTCTTCTCGGCCTCGATCTCCACCCTGTACTTCCTGGAACTGCCCGGTACGCAGACGCCCCGCCCGCGCTCGCCGCTGGAGGGCCTGCGCCGGCCGTCGGCCGGCAGCGGCCCCGACAAGGGCCGCACCGGAGCCGTGCCGCTGATCGTCGGCGCCTCGGCCACCGTCGCCGGAGCAATCGCCGCCGCTGCCGCCGTCGCCGCACTGCACGCCGCCGAGCTGGGTGGCGGGCCCGCCACCTTCGCCCTGCTGATCCTCGGCCTGACCGGTGCCACGGGCGTCGGCATCCGTACCGCGGGGAAGGTGCTGCCCGCGCTGTCGCGGCGCCGGCTGCTCGCGCTGGCCATCGCCGTCACCGGCATCGGGCTCCTCGCCATGGGCCTCGTGCCGGACACGGCGACCGTGCTCATGATCGCGGTGCTCGCCGGATACGCGGCGGGTGTCGCCGCCGGCACCGGTCATGTCCTGGTCGACCAGGAGACCGAGGAGTTCCGCCGGGCCAGGACCACGGAACACCTCCAGGCCGTCGTACGGGTGCTCATCGCGCTCGGCGCGCTCGCAGGCCCTCTGCTGGCCGCCGCGATCGGCACCCACCGGCTGACCTCCGGCGACTTCGTCTTCGCCCACGGCGGAGCGGCCTTCGCCCTGATGCTGATCGGCGCGCTGCTGCTGCCCGTCTCGGTGATCGTCCTCGCGAAGACGGACGACCGCTCCGGTGTGCCGCTGCGCCGCGATCTGCGCGAGGCGCTGCGCGGCGGCGATCCGGCCGTCGCCCCCGCCGCGACCGGTTTCTTCCTCGCCCTGGAGGGCGGCGACGGCGCCGGCAAGTCCACCCAGGTCGAGGCGCTCGCCGAGTGGATCCGTGCCAAGGGGCACGAGGTCGTCGTCACCCGCGAGCCGGGCGCCACCCCGGTCGGCAAACGGCTGCGCTCGATTCTGCTCGACGTGTCGTCGGCCGGGCTCTCCCACCGGGCCGAGGCACTGCTGTACGCGGCCGACCGCGCCGAGCACGTCGACTCGGTCGTCCGTCCGGCGCTGGAGCGCGGCGCGGTCGTCATCTCCGACCGCTACATCGACTCGTCCGTCGCCTACCAGGGCGCGGGCCGCGATCTCTTCCCGACCGAGATCGCCCGGATCTCGCGGTGGGCGACGAGCGGACTCGTACCGCATCTGACGGTGCTGCTGGACGTCGCCCCGGAGACCGCGCGGGAACGGTTCACCGAGGCGCCCGACCGGCTGGAGTCCGAGCCGCCCGAGTTCCACGCCCGGGTGCGGTCCGGCTTCCTGACGCTGGCCGCGGCCGACCCGACCCGCTACCTGGTGGTGGACGCGGGCCAGGATCCGGAAGCGATCACCACGGTCGTACGCCACCGGCTCGACCAGCTCCTCCCGCTCTCCGAGGCCGAGATCAAGGCCCAGGAGGAAGCGCGCAAGGCCGCCGAGGAGGAGGCCAGGCGCAAGGCCGAGGAAGAGGCGGCCCGCAAGGCCGAGGAGGAGCGGCTGGAGCGCGAGCGGCAGGCCCAGCTCGCCAAGCTCCGTGCCGAGGAGGAGGAGCGCAAGCGGCGCGAGCTGGAGGAAGCACGCCGGCGCGAGGCCGAGCGGCAGGCGGAGGAGGCCCGGCAGCGCGCCGAGGAGGCCCGCCGTCTGGCCGAGGAGGAGCGGGTCAGGCGGGAGGCCGAGGAAGCGGCCCACGAGGCCGAGCAGGCCCGGCTGCGCAGGCAGGCCGAGGAGGAGGCCCGGCTGCGCAAGGAGGCCGAGGCCCGGCGGCTGGAGAAGCAGCGCAAGGCCGAAGAGGCGCTGTTGCGGGCCGAGGAGGCGCGTCGACGTGCCGAGGTCGAAGCGGCTGCCGCGGCGGAGTCGGCCCGGGCGGAGGAAGCCGCGTCACCGTCCTTGCCGGACAACGAGATCACGGTGCCGACCCCGATCGTCAACCCGAACGATGTGACGCAGCCGGTGCCGTCGCCGGTCCCCCCGTCCTCGCCCGGGTCCACGCCGTCCGATGAGGCCGAGACGGCGATGATTCCGAAGATCCACGACCGTTCGGGCCGTACCGAGCGCCCTGGTGCGGACGAGACGGCGGTTCTTCCTCCGGTACGGGACGTGCGCGACGCTCGGGAGACGAATCCGGCGGACCGGGTTCCGCGGGGCATCTTCCGCGACGAGCGCCCGGCGGAACCCGCTCAGGAGAACGAGAACGAGCGCACCCGCGAGCTTCCGCAGTTCGGCGACCCGCACGCAGCGGCCCCGCGGCCGGTTGAGGACCGCCGGGACGGCCGGGAACGTCCGGGACGCCAGGAACAGGAGGAGCGCCGGGGCCGGCGTCCTCGCCCCGACTGGGCCGAGGAGACTCCGCTGGACGATCTGCCGACGCTGGCGGACGAGTTGCTGGGCGACCACCGCGACGACGAGGGCTCGGGCTCCTCGGGCCGGGGACGCCGCCCCCGCCGCTGATCCCCGGCGGCTGCCGGGCGGGCCCGCCCGGCAGC
>NZ_JBHVFF010000491.1:0-3480 GCF_042801895.1 Streptomyces sp. NPDC057543
GGGGTACGAGTGAGCCGACGGCGGCTCCGGGGTCAGGGGGCCGGGTGCCGGGTCAGCGGCTGTCGCTGCCGGTCGAGTCCGCCGCCGCCCGGCCCGCCTCCAGGCGGGCGACGGGGATACGGAACGGGGAGCAGGACACGTAATCCAGGCCCACCTCGTGGAAGAAGTGCACCGACTCCGGGTCTCCGCCGTGCTCACCGCAGACGCCGAGCTTCAGGTCCGGGCGGGTGGCCCGGCCGGCCGCGACGGCGCTGCGGACCAGCGAGCCGACGCCGTCCTTGTCGATCGTCTCGAACGGCGACACCCCGAAGATGCCCTTCTCCAGGTACGCGGTGAAGAACGATGCCTCCACGTCGTCACGGGAGAAGCCCCACACCGTCTGTGTCAGGTCGTTCGTGCCGAAGGAGAAGAACTGTGCGGCCTCGGCGATCTGACCGGCGGTCAGCGCGGCGCGCGGCAGCTCGATCATCGTGCCGATGGTCAGCTTCAGCCGGGTACCGGTGGCGGCCTCTACCTCGGCGATGACCTGGTCGGCCTCCTCGCGGACGATCTCCAGCTCCTGGACCGTGCCGACGAGCGGAATCATGATCTCGGCGCGCGGATCGCCCTTGGCGTTCTTGCGCTCGGCAGCGGCCTCGGCGATCGCCCGTACCTGCATGGCGAACAGGCCGGGGATGACGAGACCGAGACGGACCCCGCGCAGACCCAGCATCGGGTTCTGCTCGTGCAGCTTGTGCACGGCCTGGAGCAGGCGCAGGTCGTTCTCGTTGGCGTCCTTGCGGGACTCGGCGAGCGCGACCCGCACCGAGAGCTCGGTGATGTCGGGCAGGAACTCGTGCAGCGGCGGGTCGAGCAGCCGTACGGTGACGGGCAGTCCGTCCATCGCCTCGAACAGCTCGATGAAGTCGGCCCGCTGGAGCGGAAGCAGCTCCTCCAGCGCGGCCTCGCGCTCGGCGTCGGTGTCCGCGAGGATCAGCTTCTCGACCATCTCGCGGCGCTCGCCGAGGAACATGTGCTCGGTGCGGCACAGGCCGATGCCCTGGGCGCCGAAGCGGCGGGCCCGCAGCGCGTCCTCGGCGTTGTCGGCGTTGGCCCGCACCCGCAGCCGGCGCACCCGGTCCGCGTACGCCATGATCCGGTGCACGGCGGCGACCAGCTCGTCGGCGTCGTCGGCGCCCGCGTGCATCCGGCCCTCGAAGTACTCGACGACCGGGGACGGCACGACGGGGACCTCGCCGAGGTACACCTTGCCGGTGGAGCCGTCGATGGAGACGACGTCGCCCTCCTCGATGACCCGGCCGCCCACCGTCATCCGGCGGCGCTTGGTGTCGACTTCGAGCTCCTCGGCGCCGCAGACACAGGTCTTGCCCATGCCGCGGGCGACGACGGCGGCGTGCGAGGTCTTACCGCCGCGCGAGGTCAGGATGCCCTCGGCCGCGATCATGCCGTCGAGGTCGTCGGGGTTGGTCTCGCGGCGGATGAGGATGACCTTCTCGCCGGACCGGGACCACTTCACCGCGGTGTACGAGTCGAAGACGGCCTTGCCGACCGCGGCGCCCGGCGAGGCGGCGATGCCGCGGCCGAGCAGCTCGGTCTTCGCTTCGTCGTCGAAGCGCGGGAACATCAGCTGCGCCAGCTGCGCCCCGTTGACCCGCTGGAGTGCCTCGGCCTCGTCGATCAGGCCCTGGTCGACGAGCTGGGTGGCGATCCGGAAGGCGGCACCGGCGGTGCGCTTGCCGACCCGGGTCTGGAGCATCCACAGCTGGCCGCGCTCGATGGTGAACTCGATGTCGCACAGGTCCTTGTAGTGCGTTTCGAGGGTTTCCATGATCTGCATCAGCTGGTCGTACGACTTCTTGTCGATCGACTCCAGCTCCGCGAGCGGCACGGTGTTGCGGATACCGGCGACCACGTCCTCGCCCTGCGCGTTCTGCAGGTAGTCGCCGTAGACGCCCTGGTGCCCGCTGGCCGGGTCACGGGTGAAGGCGACGCCCGTACCGGAGTCGGGGCCGAGGTTGCCGAACACCATCGAGCAGACGTTGACGGCCGTGCCCAGGTCGCCGGGGATGCGCTCCTGACGGCGGTAGAGCTTGGCCCGGTCGGTGTTCCACGAGTCGAAGACGGCCTTTATGGCCAGGTCCATCTGCTCGCGCGGGTCCTGCGGGAAGTCACGTCCGGCGTCCCGCGAGACGATCTTCTTGAACTGCTTGACCAGCTTCTTCAGGTCGGCCGCGTCGAGATCCACGTCGACGGTGACGCCCTTGGCCTCCTTCGCCGCCTCCAGCGCCTCCTCGAAGAGGTCGCCGTCGACACCGAGGACGGTCTTGCCGAACATCTGGATGAGGCGGCGGTAGGAGTCCCACGCGAACCGCTCGTCGCCGGCCTGGGTGGCGAGACCGGCCACGGACTCGTCGGACAGGCCGATGTTGAGGACCGTGTCCATCATGCCGGGCATCGAGAACTTCGCCCCGGAGCGGACCGAGACCAGCAGCGGGTCGTCCGCCTGGCCGAGCTTCTTGCCCATCCGCGCCTGAAGGGCGTCGAGATGCGCGCTGACCTCGTCCCGGAGCTCCGCCGGCTCCTCGCCACTGTCGAGGTAGACCTTGCACGCCTCGGTGGTGATGGTGAAGCCCGGAGGGACGGGAAGCCCGAGATTGGTCATCTCGGCGAGGTTGGCGCCCTTCCCCCCGAGGAGGTCCTTCAGATCCTTGTTGCCCTCGGTGAAGTCGTAAACGAACTTCTGGCCCTGGGCCTCCCGGGATTCCGGGGTGGTTACGTGGGGATCTTTGTTTTCCGACACGGGTCTCGACTCCTCGAGGACGCGGTGGCTGCCCTGACGGCGAGGAACATACCCAGATCGAAGGTGTCTGGGTACGTCCACTTGCGCGTCATGAGGCCTCAACCACCCGTCCGCCAGCAGATCGAAAGTGACATGGCCCATCCCTCAATCGAGGGAATGTGTTCACTTCTTGAATGAATAAACACTCGGCGCGACGAGAATCCCGTTGATCGATCACGCAGAGCACCGGAAGCGTCGATCGATCAAAGTGGAGCCCATTGGCACCCAGTGCCACCATTTGAGAAGTGCAGCTCTCAAATTTGCGCTCATCTGAGCGTCTGGGTTCTCAGGGTGGTGAGAATCACTCTACGAGCGGCGCTCAGATGTCACCATCCGGACGCATGAGCGACGCCAGCTGGTCACGCGTTGATCATCGATACACACCCGAGCGTGAAAAGAAGCGGCTACGCGAGGCCCGATGCGGACCTATCGAGACTCACCCGCGGCCGGATATCGCCGAACCCGACCAAATATGGCGCTCAGATGAGCGATGCGTATGAGGCGGCACGCGGTGCCTGTGTCGCGGTGCGCCCCTGGCGGGGTCCGGAAGGCTGAAAGGGGCCCCGGAGGCCCGGAAGGCCCCAAAGGCCCCGGAGGCCCGGAAGGGCATGAAAAGGGGCCCCGAAGAGCCTGTGCGGCCC
>NZ_JBHVFF010000492.1:0-3478 GCF_042801895.1 Streptomyces sp. NPDC057543
CGCCATAACCGGGCCGGGATTCCCGTCCAACCCCCCGCCCCACCACATCCCTCCCCAAAACATCCACCCCCAGACCACGAAGGCACGCAAAGCCATCGACAAGAGCGGTACACAGCCGTCAGCGGGCATGGAACCGACCCACGCGCCGCATCAACGCCCTCACGCGGGCCGCGGCGGCGTACTGCCTCCCGTTTCCGGGTTCTGGCTCAAGTTCTATGGAGGGTGCACGCCGGGTAACAACTGAGGAAGCTTGCCCGGAGCCTGGCGTGCACACCAGGTTCTGGTCAGGGACGGGTCAGAGCGCGTCCGCCGTGAACGTCACCTCTGCTGTATCGACGGTCTTTGCGCGGCGTCCGGGTGCGCCTTGCCACTGCCAGTAGAGGTTGGTGTGCGCGATCACCTGGTCCGGGGCCGGCGCGCCGTACTCGCTGAGGTCCTGCGTCGTATGTGCGTCGCCGACCAGCGTCACGTCGTACCCGCGGACGAAGGCCCCGTGAAGAGTCGCGCGGATGCACACGTCGCTCTGGGCACCCGTCACGACGAGCCGGCCCACCCCGCGCTCGGCGAGCAGTGTCTCCAACGCAGTGCCCTCGAACGAGTCACCGTAGGTCTTGTGGACGAGAGGCTCCGCATCCCGGCGAACCAGCTCCGACACGTACTGCCAGGGCTCGCTGTCCCGCTCGAGACCGTCGTCGGAATGCTGCACCCAGACCACGGGTACGTCCTCGGCGCGGGCCTGGCCCACCAGTGTGCTGATGTTCGCGATCACGCCATCGCGGTCATGGGCGCCTGCCACCACCCCGTTCTGGACGTCGATGACGAGCAGCGCGGTGTTCGGCCGGTTGGGCAGGGTTGTCAACGGGAACTCCTGGTTATCGTCACGGATCCTGTGTCGCCCACACAGTAGGCCGGGCCACCGACAGCGGCACGGCCGTACGGGCTACAGGTCGGCTCACGCCAGGAGGACTCGCTTCCGGAGAAGTGGGAAGCCGGCACGAGCCGAAGCTGCGGCACAGTGACACGTACCTCCTTGCAGCGGATCAAGGGTGTGCTTGTGCTGGGTCACGCCACAGGCCCCGCCGCCAGGACCGGAGCTTGTCGGGGTTGCGCACCGCCCAGAGGCGCCGGATGTGGTCGCCGGCGATGTCGAAGGAGTACACCGTCACGATGGCACCGCCCTGGCATGTCACCAGGCCGGGCTGCCCGTTGACAGTGCACTCGAGGAGCGTCGTGACGGACGGCCGCCCGGTGAAGCGGACCATGTGGCGTGCGATCTTCTCGCCGCCCCGGAGCGGGCGGCGCAGGCCGCCGCCGTCGCCGACCGCCGTGGCCTGCGGGTCCAGGAGGCTGACGAGGGCGTCGATGTCGTTGGCCTCCCAGGCCCGCTTGAGGTTCCTGACGACGGCGGCGTCCCGGGCCGTCGAAGCGGAGGGCTTTGGCGCGGCGCGGACCCGGCGGCGGGCCGAGGACGCCAGCTGGCGGCATGCGGCCGGCGTACGGCCGACGATCCTGGCCACCTCGGCGAAGGGGTACCGGAAGACGTCGTGGAGGATGAAGGCGACACGCTGGGCCGGGGACATCGAGTCCAGGACGACCAGGAAGGCCATGCCGACCGACTCGTCGAGGGTGACCTGGTCGGCCGGGTCGAAGGCGGTGGTGTCCGACCGCCCGCCGTTCCACTCGGTCGGGTCGGGCAGCGGCTCGGGGAGCCACTCGCCCACATAGTGCTCCCGCCGTGCCCGTGCGGAGCCGAGCTGGTTGAGGCAGACGCGGCTGGCGACCGTCGTCAGCCAGGCGCCCGGGGACTCGACGGCCTCCCGCTCCCGGCTGGACAAGGCGTACCAGCGGGCATAGGCCTCCTGGACGGCGTCCTCGGCGTCGGCCAGCGAGCCGAGCATCCGATAGGCGATATTGATCAGTTGGCGCCGCTCACCCATGACTGGGGCGGCCGGTGGCGCGGATCGGGTGGACATGGTTGCGCAGACTCCCTCCGTAGCGTCCGTTCTCACCAGTCCGACCGGACAGCGCGGCCATCTGTGACATGCGACGGAGATACGCCGCCTCACAATCCGGGGCGCTGCGCTGTCGGACCGGTAGAACCACGCCCGGAGCGCGGGTCACCCGCCGGCCGGGCACCACCGAGAGTGTGAAGGAGCGACTGCGCCATGACCATCCCCACCAGCGGCACCGCCTTTGGGCAGGACGGGATCCGGTCGCGTCTGGGCGACCCCACCGGGCTCTACCCCGACCTGGCAGCCCTTTCCGCGGCCGTACACAAGGCCGTCCGCAACGGCCCGGTTCCGCAGACCACCATCGCCCTGATGCTGCTGCGCGCCTCGCAGATCGTCGGCAGCACCTACCACTGCCTCCCGCTAACCGACCGCCTCCGCAAGGCCGGGGAGGAGGAGAGGCGCATCACCGCCGTGGCGACGTGGCAGGACGCCCCTTGCTTCACCGACGCCGAACGCGTCGCGCTGGAACTCGCGGAGGCCGTCCTCACCCCGAACCCGTTCGGGGAGCGCGTCAGCGACGAGCTGTTCGCCAGGGCGTCCCGCCACTACGACGACGAGGCGATCTGGCACCTCACCATGGCACTGGGCCACCTCAGCCTGTTCATCCCGGTCGCGCTCATCGGCAAGCCGATCCCCGGCAGGCCTCCGGGGAAGAACTACAGCAGGTGACATTACGACGGCCGGGGCCGACCGATCGCGAGGAAGCCCCGGCGCCCGCCACCCCCTGACGCACCGTCCGCCGTCAGGGAGCGGTGCTGTACGCCCGGGCCCGGCCGGCAACGTCGCGGCCAGGCCTGCCAGGTGACCGTCAGTAACCCGCCGCCGGTTCCGACGAGCGGACGCGGTCGGTGTTCACCTTCGAACGGGAAGCACGGCCGGGCCCGGGAAGCGGCTGCTGGAGACGCACGCGCGCCCGGCGCGTTCGGCCGATCCGCCGCCTGGGCCGGCTTTCGGTGGTACAGGTCCAAACGGCCGGCGAGCACCTGAGGCAACTCCCGTGACTTGCCCGGACACCGCTGCCCGCTCCGGGCCCCGGTCACCTGCCGGGCGCCTCGCCGCGCAGGGCGTTGCGCGACGCGTCAGCACCACCGTTAGGCAACCCGTTGCACGGCCCCGGGCCGGACAGGAGCCTGGCCCGGCGCGCGGAACGGGACAAAGGCCCGGCCGGGTGTCCGGGGCCATGGCCAGGCCGGAATGGGCCGGCGCCCGCTGACCGCGGACAGCAGGCACCGGCTGCCGGTGTGCGACAGCCGGCGCCTGCCGTCCGCGGGTGTCGCGGCCTGCGGCATACCCGCCGCCGGGGCCCTTGGCCGGACTCCTGCGAGCCATGAACCGGGGCAGGGGCGAGAGGGTTCCGGGCGCGTCAGGGATGGGCCAGGGGCTCTGGGACCGCCCTGCCGTCGGCGAGCGCGACCGCCTCGGCTCGCTGCGCACCTGCAGTGCGGGCGCCGGGTTCCTTACCGAAC
>NZ_JBHVFF010000493.1:0-3420 GCF_042801895.1 Streptomyces sp. NPDC057543
GGCGGACCCGCAGACACAGCCGAACCCGCTTCCCCGCACTGGGTACGTCAGCAGGAAACCGCAGATAGGAGCTGTGAACCCGCTCCGACCAGCCTCTGCGCCCAGCGCAGTTGGCCCCGGCCATCGTGCAGCGGTCCTCGATCGGTACCGCCTCATTGTTCACGTCGACCGACAGCACCGCGATATCCGCGATCGACGGGAACAGCAGCTCCTCCAGACGGAGCACCGTCTCCTCCACGGATCCGAACTCTGAGCCCATCCAAGATCGCCACTGATGATTTTCAGGCAGCTTCCCGACGGCCAGGATGGCCTCCAACCGTCACCCACGGTGCACGCTTCACGGAAATCGCGCCAGAACCCGAGAATTGGTTCTGGCTCAACTTCTGTGGTGCTGCGCCTCACCCGCCCGTCTCCATGCCGGATCGTTCCTCTGACCTGCCCGTTCCCCGAGTGCGCCGACCGGATCCGCTGATAGCCGCCCCGTCACCACAGAAGTTGAGCCAGAACCCGAGAAATGACGTCAGTTCCCGGTCTCGGTGGCTGACAGACTGCGGCTTGATCACCAGCCCTCGCCCGGGGAGGGCAGCGGATCGGCTGCCATATTCTTCTGCCATGGCGAACTGGTGGCGGTCTCCGGGGCATGCGTTCTGGGCTCTGGATCGGGCCCTGGGTGGTCAGCGGCGTCCGACTCGGATCCAGAAGTGGGTGGCCCAACACCCGATCGGCACCGGTCTCTGCGTGGCCGTTCCCTTCACCCTCTTCTTCTTGATGCTGTCGCATGAGGAGGAACCCGACGACCCCATGTTCGCTGTGGTCTTCGGGCTGACTCTGGGCCTTGGCTTCGCCCTCGCGGCTGCCTCAGAGCGCCTCCGGCAGCGCCGGCTCAAGCGTCTGGGGATATGGGACGGATCCTGAACAGGGCCAGGAGTGGCGCGGGCGGAGAGAGCAAGAGGAGGGTGGGGATGTCACGAAATCCGAGAGCCGAGTTCTTCGCTGGCCCGGGTGGGATGTGCTTGAGCATCGTGTTCTATGGGTGGACAGCAGCCAGTAGCGGCACTGCCCCCTGGTTGAGGGTTGTCGCGGCGCTCTTTCTGGTGGTCTGGGTGATGTTGCTCGCGAGGCACCTCTTGCGACGGGCCCGCGGCCGCACGTCACCGGAGCACCCGGATGAATCGGTTTCTTGAAGGGAGCGATGCTGCGGATGACCCGCCGTCTGTGAGGAAGGCGGGCCGTCGAGCTTGGGGAGGCATGTTCAGCCGGCCTTGGCGGGTCCCTCGGCTCGGGCCCGGCCGCTGGCGAGGCGGTAGGAATCGGTGCCGGTCTCGATGATGGTGCCGTTGAAGGTCAGGCCGTCCCGCCGCCCCGCAAACCGACCGCCCTCTCCTGAACAGGCCGGCGGCAGTGGGCTGCCGGCCCGCTGCCGCCGCACCGGGCGTCAGCGCCGGCGATGCGGCGCCGCCCGTATCGGTGATCTCCGGCCCGATGGCCGCCACGGTGCTGGGGCCGTCGCCAGGACTCATGTTCGTGGCAGACCCGAGCACCCCTGATCTCGGGACACCGCCAGCACCGGCCGGATCCGGTTCCTGCTCGCGAGGCGGGTGTTCGCCCCGCGTACGACGTGGCAGGCGCGGCGCCTGGCCGCCGACCTCGGTGAGGGGATGGATGCCCGGACCGCGTGGGTGATGGCGCGCCTGGTCCGTCATCCGGAGGAACACGGCTTCGCCATGGCCCATCTGGGCGACGAACGCCGCACTACGGACTGAGCGGAGCGCCCGATCGAGCACCGGCTCCGGGCCGGACGCCCTCTCGGGCCAGGGCCGTAGCAGAGCTTCGATCAGCTTCCACAACTCGTCGTTCACGATCCACGGCCGGTTCCCCGCACCCCACGAACGGCAAGTCGTCACACCGGTCACACCTCGCCGACGCACCTCGAGATGACCGTGTGACGAGCTCAAGGCGCCGGGACGGTCGGCCTTTGTGTGGCCATGGCCAAGGAAGACAGTCCCGGTGCGGTGGCCGTCGAGGGAGCGGAAGGAGCCAGGACGGAGTGGCGGTGGGGTAGCGGGAACTTGACTGTACGCCGACAATGCGGTCACCCTTCGCCGCCCGGAGGCCACCGGTCTCCCGGGCCGAACCGAGAGGACCGACCATCACCATGCGCAAGCCTCTCCTCGCCACCCTCACCGCCGTGGCCCTCGGCGCCGCCGCCTTGGTAGGCACCACGGGCACAGCAGCCGCAGCACCCGACCGCGCGAGCGGGGCGACCCCCACTGCCGCGACCGCCGCCGTGCACCCTGACAGTACGCCCGCCTCGGTGACAGCCGCCTCCTTCGCCGGCACCGTGGCGCTCAGCAACTGCTCAGGCTCCCTGGTCCGCATGCCGAACTCGCAGGCGACGGACCCGGGGCTGGTCATGACGAACGGCCACTGCCTCGAAACTGGCTTCCCGAGCGCGGGGCAGGTCATCACCAACCAGTCCTCCACCCGCAGCTTCACGCTGCTCAACGCCTCGGGCGGCACCGCCGGAACGCTCAAGGCGAACAAAGTCGTCTACGCGACGATGACCGACACGGACGTCACGCTCTACCAACTCACCAGGACCTACGACCAGATACAGCAGTCCACGGGAATCGCGCCGCTGACGCTTTCTGCGACCCGCCCGGTGCAGGGGCACGCGATCGACGTGGTCTCCGGCTACTGGAAGCGGGTCTACTCCTGCTCCGTCGACGGATTCGCGTACCGCCTGAAGGAGGGCCAGTGGACATGGAAGGACGCCGTCCGCTACACCCCGGAGTGCCAGGTCATCGGGGGCACCTCGGGCTCCCCGGTCATCGACACGACGACCGGGCAGGTCGCGGCCATCAACAACACCACCAACGAGAGAGGTGAAAGCTGCACCCTCGACAACCCCTGCGAGGTAAACGAGCAGGGGACCGTCACCATCCGCAAGGGGATCGGATACGCCCAGGAGACCTACGGCATCCCCGCCTGCTTCACGACGGGCAACAAGCTCAACCTGTCGGCCACGGGCTGCACGCTTCCGAAGCCGACAGCGGTATCGGCACGCTGAGTTGACGCTTGAGGGGGCAGGGGAAGCTCGTCCGCACCCCGGCACTCCGGGGCCCCTCGTCCCCCCGGCCCTCCCGCCCGACACCATTCGGATGCCACCTGACCTCGTCCGGTACGGCGAGTCGGGAGCCCCCCGCCGGCCGTCGTCGACGCCGGGTACAAGCTCGCCAAACGCACGGGGACGCGAGCCGACAACGGCATAGCGCGGAGGGGCACCGGCAAGCCCGTCGCCGTACCGGACGAGCTGTCGGACGAGGTCGCCACGCAGACGCTGGCGAACCCGCTCACCACGGTGATGCTGCGCCGTGACGGCGCAGCATCACCTGGCCTTCGGATACGGCGGTCTTCTGG
>NZ_JBHVFF010000494.1:0-3415 GCF_042801895.1 Streptomyces sp. NPDC057543
GAGCAGCCCTGCGTGAGTCGGGGCGTCGTGAGGGTACGGCGCCGGCCGGCCTGGTTGGTCACCTACAGGGTGGGGATTTCCCTAGTTAGGCGCCCACGCTCACGGCCAGGTCCGCGCGGACGGCGGGCGCGTACCGGGGTACGCACGAGGCGAGGGCGGGGTCGGCCAGCAGCAGGGCGGTGGCCGCGAGCGCGGCCTCCCTCACCTGCGGGTCGTCGTCCTAACAGAAATCCGCGATGCGGTCCTGGAGCACCGGCCGTGCCGCACGGGCGGCGGCCAGATCCCGCGCCGTGCCGACACCGTCCTTGACGCCCAGGCGGGCGACGTAGGCGAACGAAGCCAGCCAGTTCAGCAGCTCGGCGCGGAGCGGCCGCCGGCCGGCCCTGCGTTCCCACCGGTCTTCGGCCAGGGTGCGCAGATCGTCGAGGAGACGGGCGAGGACCAAGGCTGCCGGGGTGGTCGCCGGAAACACCCGCTCCTGATTGAGGAGCAGCCGGTACAGATCCCCCACCGCCCGCACCCGGCGGGCCGGGTCGGCGGCGAGCACAGCGCCGAGGATGTCTGGGGTGTCGGGCACACCGTGCTGGCCCGTACAGAAGTGTGGCAGCTCCTTCCAGGCGGTGCTGGCGAGCTCTGCCTGTGCTGTGGGTGGCAGGGAGCCGGCGGGAGCAACATGGGAACGACCGATGGCATGGCGGTCGCAGCCTGTGGCGCGCAGAGCAGACCAGGAGACGTCCTGGCACAGCGTGACGAAGCAGGAAGCCAAGTCAGCAGTCGTTGCCCTCCATCTGACCGCCTCTCAGATCCTGACCCTGATGGGGGGAGGTCCGGAGCCGATCAGTCATACCCGCGCACTGGCAGCATTCGTGCCCCAGAGAGCGGTAGCGTTCCGCGGATTCACCGGCGACTGGCTGCGCGTGCAGACGTCGGCCGATCTCGTTGTCGCACCGTCCCGGGAGGACCTCCTGTGCTCGCCCCTACCGTGGTTATCGTTTCCGGCCCCCCGGGGACCGGAAAGACCTACCTGGCACGCCAGCTTGCCACCCGCCTGACCCTGCCCTGGTACAGCCGCGACGCCATCAAGGAGTCCCTCTTCGACACTCTCGGGTGGTCGGACCCGTCAGAATGACCGGCCGGGTTCGCGGCGCCTCTTTCCGCGAAAGGATCCCTCATGCACGCCCTACCCCCCAAACGTTCGAGAGTATCCCCGACGCCCCCGAACCCGAGCCGGTACCAGGGTAGGCATCGGTCCGCCTGAGCGCTGCGGCGCTCTGCGGCAGCAACCTGCCCTGGCGCAGCACCGCCGACCCGCGCGACGGTCCGGACGGTCACCCGTCCACGTTCGCGGCGAAGATAGCCCAGCGCCTTCTTGACCTGAATGAGCTCAGGACTGCTCACAGGTGAGGGCGCCCGGGTAGGGGCACCCCTCCACGTACGCCTGCATGTTCGCCACGATGCCGGCGATGCGTCCCGGTCCCCATGAGGCGACGACGGCGTTGACCGGTGCTGCGGCGGTGACGAAGTTGAGGATGAAGGCATCACGCAGTAGCAGGTAGGGCTCCAGGAGCCGGGCGAAGTCGGCCGGCAGGGGCCGCACCTGGTTGTAGCCGGCCAGGAATGCGCTGACGAAGTCCTCGTAGGCGCCCGGTTCTATCCGTGCGATCCGGTGGACGGACGAGAACACGGTTGCGATGTCGATCAGGAAGTGACCCTCTCCACAGTCATCGAAATCGATGACGCCGACGCCGCCGCCGGGCAACGCGATCACGTTCTCGCGGTGCAGATCGCCATGGATACGCGCGCGTCCGTCCTGTCCGCCCTCTTGGAGGGCTGGGCTGATCAACTCGGCGACCCTGCGGAGAGCAGCGGTGCCTCGGCGCCCAACTGCTCCTGGGCGGACGGATCGGTGAGGGCGTGCCCCTTGAAGAGGATCGTCTCCGCATCCCAGACCGGCCGGTCAAACTCCGGCAGCGGACGGACAGCCGGGCCACGAAGGAGCTGCGGCCAGGTGGGGTGATGCGCCAGACGGCGTTGTCCTCGTACCGCTGGACCTTCATCCGTACGGCCGCGCCGTCGAGTCCGTAGTACTCGCTCAACGAGGCCCGGGTCAGTGATTCGAGCAGATCGAGCTGGGCGGCATGGGGAAGACAGAAGAACGACGGCATGGCGGGCACAGGCTTCCTCGGTGGTCGGGGTGGGCGGGCGCCAACCGTGACCGCAAGCCGGTCAGGGCAGCTGACTCTGTTGCGCGTTCTCGCATGGCCGAGCTGACGCGGCACCGGACGAAGGCGATGCTGTTCACCAGGCGATTCCCTCAGCGGGGAGTTCCGTGATGGGGGACGGTACTGCGAGCGGGATGCCCCATTGTTTGCGGGCCAGGTGGGCGGCTTGAGCCGCTTGTTGGTAGCCCTGATCGCCCCAGCCGAGCAGAGCGGCGGCCTGCTCGGGTGCGGCCAGGAGCCGGGCGAACTGGCGTCCGCTGGCAGGGTCGATCGCGGATGGTCCGACAGATGTGATCGGCGCGGCCAGTCGTAGCCGCGCGCATTCGCCGATGCCGCCGTAGACATCACCGGTGGCGTCGTAAACCCATCCCAGCCGTTCGGCCTTTCCTTGGGCCAGGGTCAGCTGCGCTTCTTCGGCGGCCTCGCGTGCCAGCGCGGCCTCCGGGGACGCATCGGTGAGCTCGACCGTGCCGCCTGGCAGCGTGGCCAGGGGTTCAGCGGAGTCGATGACCAGGACGACTCGGCCGTCGGGTGCGAAGAGCCAGCCCCAGGCTTGGGGGACTGGGAGTTGGTCGGGGACGCGGTCGGGGTGCCAGGGCCACCGGCGTCCGTCCCGGGGCCGTGTGTGTACCTGGTGCAGGTCCAGTGGTGGCACCGCCCCGACGTGTCGGCCGCCTTCGAGGTGGGCGGTCGTGCCGGCCAGGCGGGCGCGCAGCGCGGCCAGCATGATCTGTGCGTCCACGGGGATCATCCGCTCGGCCGCCGCCCGGGAGTCGAGGAACTCGAATCCGTGTTGCTCGTCTGCGGGCAGACGGAGGGCCGCGATGTCCGGCTTGGTCAAGGTCCCGCCGTCCAGCACTTAGCGCACCTCGCCCGGGAAAGGCAGGTCCGGAGCGACGTCCGGATGTCCCGGGGCGAGCCAGTTCACGGCCAACACCCTCCCGGACGTCCTCAACAGCCCGAGTTCCTCGTGCACTTCGCGACGGCAGGCATGCTCGGGGCTTTCACCCGGCTCGGCACCGCCGCCGGGCAGCAGCCACTGCTCACGGTAGGTGGGCTTGACCAGCAGAACACGGCTGGCTTTATTCACGAGTAGTGGGTTCTGGCACACATTCCGTTTGCGCCGTGAGGCGCTGTTGGTTCGAGTGGAGGTGGAAGACCTGCACCAACCCGCTGTCGCAGCAGTGGGGTTG
>NZ_JBHVFF010000495.1:0-3380 GCF_042801895.1 Streptomyces sp. NPDC057543
CCGAGAGATGGCCGGTGGCCGCCGCCGTGGCGCGCGCCTGAACCACCTGGAACAGGCGGCGGCAGCGCACTTGGCGGCGGCGCGCGGTTGACGGGACGCGGGCGGGGCCGGTGGCGGGGCGGTCGGTCCAGGATGAGCCCCGCACGGATAGCGCTCGAACTCCCGGGCGATGGCCTCGCCGCTCGCCTCGGGAAGCTCCGCGGTGTCCCGGGCCTCCTCCAGCGTCTGCACATACTCCGCCACTTCGCTGTCCTCGGAGGCCAGTTGGTCCACGCCGAGCTGCCAGGCGCGGGCGTCCTCGGGCAGTTCGCCCAGCGGGATGCGCAGACCGATGAGGTCCTCCAGGCGGTTGAGCAGCGCGAGAGTGGCCTTCGGATTGGGCGGCTGCGACACGTAGTGCGGCACCGCCGCCCACAGACTCACCGCGGGCACGCCCGCGTGCGTGCAGGCCTCCTGGAGGATGCCGACGATGCCCGTCGGACCCTCGTACCTGGTCTCCTCCAGGTCCATGGTCCGCGCCAGATCCGGGTCGGAGGTGACTCCGCTGACCGGCACCGGGCGAGTGTGCGGGGTGTCGCCGAGCAGCGCGCCCAGGATCACCACCATCTCCACGCCCAGCTCATGGGCGAAGGCCAGGATCTCGTTGCAGAACGAGCGCCAGCGCATGGACGGTTCGATACCGCGGACCAGGACGAGGTCACGGGGCTTCTCCCCGCCGACGCGGACGACGGAGAGCCGGGTGGTCGGCCAGGTGATCTTGCGTACCCCGCCGTCCAGCCAGACCGTCGGCCGGTTGACCTGGAAGTCGTAGTAGTCCTCGGCGTCCAGCGCCGCGAACACCTCTCCCTTCCACTCCCGGTCCAGATGCGCGACCGCCGTGGAGGCGGCGTCACCTGCGTCGTTCCATCCCTCGAACGCGGCCACCATGACCGGGTCGATCAGCTCGGGAACCCCCTCGAGCTCGATCACCCAGGCCTCCTTCCGAAGTTCCCTTGCGTACGCACCAACCTTACGGCTTCCGGCCACTCCCGCCGCAGCCCCTGTGCGCAGCCGGGTGAACCTGTGCCACGGGGGTGCATCATCGGTCGAATCAGGCATCAGTCTCTGAATACATCCGAGCTGTGTCCGTCAATTTCGCTCCGACTCTGGACGTTGGGGCCTTCATGACGCTATACATCGGATGACCAGAACAGAGGTCCGATGTTATTCCCCTGGGGGCGCACATGAGTCAGACCGTCACGGATTTCGAGGTTCACGACATCCGCTTTCCGACCTCGGAACAACTGGACGGCTCGGACGCCATGAACCCCGATCCCGACTACTCGGCCGCCTACGTCGTCCTGCGTACCGAACCCCTTGACGAGGGCGCCGTCATCGAGGGACATGGCTTCTGTTTCACCATCGGGCGCGGCAACGAGGTGATGGCCGCCGCCATCGAGACGCTGCGTCCGTACGTGGTGGGGCGCCCGGCGCCCCGTACCGCGGCCGACCTCGCCGCACTGC
This sequence comes from Streptomyces sp. NPDC057543, assembly GCF_042801895.1. Lineage (NCBI taxonomy): Bacteria > Bacillati > Actinomycetota > Actinomycetes > Kitasatosporales > Streptomycetaceae > Streptomyces > Streptomyces sp. NPDC057543. The sequence goes on from NZ_JBHVFF010000495.1 coordinate 1,504, forward strand.
ACCGGGAGCTCACCCATGACTCCCAACTGCGCTGGCTCGGCCCCGAGAAGGGCGTGATGCACATGGCGGCCGGCGCGGTCGTCAACGCTGCCTGGGATCTGGCGGCGAAGCGGGCGGGCAGGCCCGTCTGGCAATTCCTCGCCGAGATGACGCCCGAGGAACTCGTCTCGCTCGTCGACTTCCGCTACCTCACCGACGCCCTCACTCCCGACGAGGCCCTCGCCATCCTGCGGGCCGCCGAACCCGGCCGGGCCGAGCGCGCCGCGCGGCTGCGCGCCGAGGGCTACCCCGCGTACACCACCTCGCCGGGCTGGCTGGGATACACCGACGACAAGCTGGTCCGGCTGGCGAAGGAGGCCGTCGCCGACGGCTTCACCCAGATCAAGCTGAAGGTCGGCGGCAACCTCCGCGACGACGTCCGCAGACTCGCGCTGGCCCGCGAGGCCGTCGGGCCGGACATCCGGATCGCCGTCGACGCCAACCAGCGCTGGGATGTCGCCGACGCGGTGGAGTGGATGACCGCGCTGGCGCCGTTCGACCCGCACTGGATCGAGGAGCCGACCAGCCCCGACGACATCCTCGGCCACGCGGCCGTCCGTGCGGGACAGCCCGTCAAGGTCGCCACCGGTGAACACGTCGCCAACCGGGTCGTGTTCAAGCAGCTCCTGCAGGCCGGAGCCGTCGACTTCGTCCAGATCGACGCGGCCCGGGTCGCGGGCGTCAACGAGAACCTGGCGATCCTGCTGCTCGCCGCCAAGTACGGCGTACCGGTCTGCCCGCACGCGGGCGGAGTCGGGCTGTGCGAGCTGGTGCAACACCTCTCGATGTTCGACTATGTGGCGGTCTCCGGAAGCTGGGAGAACCGCGTGATCGAGTACGTCGACCATCTCCACGAACACTTCGCCGACCCCACCGTGATCGAGAACGGCCGTTATGCCGCGCCGGATTCACCGGGCTTCTCCGCCCGGATGCATCCCGAGTCGATTGCCGCACACCGTTACCCGGAGGGCCCCGTATGGCAGGCCCGCCGCACCACCGAGGAGGCCAACTGATGACCGGCACACGCGACTTCGAGGGGATGAACGCCCTGGTGACGGGCGGCGCCTCCGGCATCGGCGCCGCCGTCGCGACCCTGCTGCTGGCGCGCGGCGCCCAGGTGGCCGTGCTCGACCGGGAGACCGCGGGCGCCCCCGAGGGCGTCCTGGCCGTCAAGGCGGACGTCACCGACGACAACGCCGTGCGCGAGGCGGTCGACCGGGCCACCGGCGAACTCGGCGGCCTGCACACCGTCGTGTCCAACGCGGGCATCGGTTCCATCGGCACCGTCGAGGACAACGCCGACGAGGAGTGGTCCCGGGTCCTGGACATCAACGTCCTCGGCATGGTCCGCACCGCCCGGCACGCCCTGCCTCATCTGCGGCGCGCGGCGGCCGAACGCCCCGGTGCCGTCTCGATCACCCAGACCTGCTCGATCGCCGCGACCGCCGGGCTGCCGCAGCGCGCCCTGTACAGCGCGAGCAAGGGCGCGGTCCTCTCCCTGACCCTCGCGATGGCCGCCGACCACGTCCGCGAAGGCATCCGGGTCAACTGCGTCAACCCGGGCACCGCGGACACCCCGTGGATCGGCCGGCTCCTCGGACAGGCCGATGACCCGGCAGCCGAACGGGCCGCGCTCAACGCCCGCCAGCCGCTCGGGCGGCTGGTCTCGGCCGACGAGGTGGCTGCCGCGATCGTCTACCTCGCGAGCCCCGCCGCCGCCTCCGTCACCGGCACGGCACTCGCCGTCGACGGCGGAATGCAGGGCCTGCGCCTGCGCCCCGCCGAAAGCTGATCAGGGACGCGCGGCCCCGGGCCTGTCCGGCCCTGATCCGCCGGAC
>NZ_JBHVFF010000496.1:0-3339 GCF_042801895.1 Streptomyces sp. NPDC057543
CAGGCACCACGACGTCGGCAAGACGGTCAAACGCGCCGAGTCGATCAAGGAACATCAAGCTCACCGACGTTAAACGTCAAGCTGAGAAGCCGTATCTCAACCGAACGTGATCGCTTGATTTCTGCTGGTCAGACATGGTCTAGCTCGGAATGAGGGAGGCATGCGGCGTCTTGTTTCGGCTCCGTGATCGAGGGGTGCGCGATGGCGTCAGCGCTGGGAATGCTGGAGGAGCGGGAGACAGCGGCCCGGGTGCCTGTGGAAGGGCAGCGGGAGGAAGTCGCGCGGCTGACAGGGGTGTTGGAAGCTGCGGAGATCGAGCTCGACCGGCGGGCGATCGCGTGGGAGGAGCTGGTCGAGGCCCTGGCGGCCTCGGCTGCCGAGACCACCGCCGTGACCGAGGCGAAGACGGAAACCGTGTCCTCGCCCGCGCCGGTGCCGGGCTCGATTCGATCGTGCCACCTTGGCGCGAAGGACTGCCGGTGACAGTGCTGGCGCTGGACTACCAGCGGATTCTGGGCGTGCTCGAAGAGCGGCAACCCGCGGGCCAAGGGCCGCTGAAGGCCAGGGAGATCACGGTTCAGCTGGGCTTGGAGGCAACGTCTGCGAAGGTCGAGGGGGTGCGCTCGAAGGCCCGGCGTCTGGCGGAGCACGGGTGGCTCCTGCAGGAGACGTCGGGGGCGTTCAGCGTCGGCCGGCGGCCCGTGGCCGTGCCGGACGCCGGCCCACCGCGTGACCATCGACCACCGGATCAATGCCTCGCTGTCGGCCGGCAACGTCTCGTAGTCCCGGGCGAGTCGGCGCCAATACACCGCGACGAGCAGCACCCGGTCCTCGAAGGGCAGGCTCCACGGCCGGCCCCGGCGTACTTCGTCGGCGCCCTCACGGCGCAGTGCGGCCACCGACTTGCCAAAGCAGCGAGAGCTCAGCCCGGTGAATGGGCCTATCCAGGAAGGCTCCGACGCCGTGATCACACCAGCCACGCGTTGATCATCCCACCGAGGTAAGGACCGACAGGCGCGTTGTCCATCGAGCTGTTGACGCCGTCAGTACCCGTTCGAAGTCCCAGCAGCTGAGTCACTGGGCTTCTACGCTGGCATGGGGTCCGAGGAAGCCGGTTCGGAGACGCGGAGCACGAGCTTGGTTCCGCCGGTGAGGCCCCTCGATGACCGGTCGAAGGCACCGGGGCCCTCATCAAGGGGAAGTACCTCCGTGGGCAGGTCGAGTACGCCGTCGCGGAGCTGGCCGGCGAGGACAGCGAGAGCCTCTGCGTCCGGACGGACGTAGAGATCGGCCGAAGCGAGTTCAGCGCTTGCGGCCGGGGCGTCCGAGGTGATGGAGCACAGCCGGCCACCCGGGCGGACAAGTTCCCCGGCGGTGGCGGCCGTTCCGGGGGCTGCGGCGAGCGCCGCGTCGAAGACGCGCCCGACCTCGCGCGGCCAGGCGGAGCGGCGGTAGTCGATGACGCCTGTCGCGCCCAGGCGGCGCAGCCGGTCAAAGGAGCGGGGGGACGCCGTCGCCGTCACATGGACTCCGGCCGCGACCGCGAGTTGCAGGACGAGGGCCCCGGTCACTCCCGCTCCGTTCGTCACCAGCAGGTGCATGCCGCTGGACAGGTTCAGCCAGTCCAGAGCCTGACAGGCGGTCAGGCCGTTGACGGGGAGGGCCGCTGCCCGCGCCGGGTCCAGACCTTCGGGCAGAGGTGCCGCGTCCGCGGCTCGCAGCAGCACCTGCTCGGCCCACAAGCCGCTGTGCCCGGGCAGCGGAGCACTGTGGGTAAGCACCAGGTCACCCACGGCAGGGGCCGTGACATCCGGCCCCATGGCGACGACACGACCTGCGCCCTCCACCCCGAGGGCCGCGGGAAAGCGCAGGCCCACGTCCCATCTACCGGAGGCAAGCAGCCGGTCCCAGGGGCCGACCCCGGCGGCCAGGACGTCGAGCAAAATCTCGCCCGGTCCGGGTGACTGGGGCCTGGGCAGCCGTAGCGGCTGGAGGGGACCGGACATTTCGGCGACCCCGCAGGCCCGCATCCGTGCATCAGCTGGCTCCGACTGCGGCATGACGCCTCCGGGAGAATGGACTCCACCCGAGTGTGCACTGCCGTGCTGACGCAGCGTCGGTCGCCACGAGCGCATTGGGCGGTGTTTCTCGGATCAGGTTCGGAGCCAGATCATGATCCGAGAAACACCGCCCAATGCTGTCCCGAGCATGCCGGAACCGGCGGTAAGGAGCGGGCAATGCGGGAGAACCGACGTCACGGGCCGCCGGATGCCGATCCTGTCGGCCGGCCGCTTGGAGAGGCGGACGTGGGGCAGATCGAGCAGGGGCTGGAACGTGCGTTGCGCACCCGGCCCGTTCCCTTGAGCACCGAGGCCCGACTGCGGTTTCTGCTGGCGACGCACAGGTATTCCACCCGGAGGGTGGCCGCAGTGCTGGAGGTGTCACAGCGCATCGTGCAGCGGTGGGCGACAAAGAAGCCCGGAGCACGCCGCCCACCGGGTCCGCTGAGGTCCGGACGATCGAGAAAGCGGTCCTGGCGCGGTGGCGGCCCCGCATAGGGGCTCGCCAGCGTGCCCAGGCTGGGGGATGTGCCTGCGGAGAGGATCGGCTGCAGCAGGGTGACCGCTTGGCGGCGGTTGAGGGACTGGGCCGAGCGTGGACGACAGCCCGGCCCGTTTCACGCCCTGTCCGACGCCGTGGAGGCCACCGCACGGACGGCGATGGCCGCGATGTCGTCGCTCAGATGGTCGTGACTGTAGTGGACCAGGTCCCTGTGCAGCCGCTCGAGCAGCCGGGACGGAGAGTCCGCGTCCCACTGTCCCGCGTGCTGGACCAGCGGGAAGAACGCGCCGGTGCGGTCGCGGGTCTCGATGACGCCGTCGGTGTAGAGCAGCAACTGGTCCTCTGCGGCGAAGGAGACGCTGTCGATGCGGTAGTCCTCCCCGACCAGCGCACCCATGTTGATGGGCGGTGAGGGAGCCGTGGGGGTGACCTCGCGGACCGCTCCCGCGCTGAACAGCAACGGAGGGGGGTGTCCCAAGTTGACGATTCCGACGGCCGATCCGTCGTCGGGGATCTCGACGAGCAGGGCCGTGGCGAAGTACTCCATCCGGTCGCCGGGCAGCAGCGCGGTGTAGCGGCCCATGCTCACGTCCAATCGGCGTGCCAGCCGTGCCAGGTCCGGCTCGTCGTACGCGGCTTCCCGGAAGCAGCCGACGATCGCTGAAGCCGTGCCAACTGCGGAGAGGCCCTTGCCGCGCACGTCTCCGATGATCACGCGGACGCCGTGGGCTGTCGCCAGTGCTTCGTAGAAGTCGCCGCCGACGCGGGCCTGGGCCG
>NZ_JBHVFF010000497.1:0-3338 GCF_042801895.1 Streptomyces sp. NPDC057543
GGCCCGGGCATGCCTGCGGGTCCGCACCGAACTCGGTGCGGACCCGCAGGTCCTGGGGCCTCTCGTCTGGATCGGGCTGGGCTGTGCGGTGGGCTGTTACGTCGGCGGGCGCACGGTGCACACGTCGGTCAGGTTGCATCCCTCGACGCCGGGCACGTCCATGTAGAAGGCGTCGCCGTCATCGATGCGGGCCTTCTTGTAGAACCCGGCCAGGCCGGGGCCGCGGCCACCGTCCATGTTCTGCTTGCCGGCCATGCTGGCCCGCCCGCAGGGTTCGTTCCAGGTCGGCGGGTCGTAGTTGTCGTCGTCGAAGAGGCGCCAGGTCTTGTCGGCCAGCTGCTTGGCGTACAGCTGTGCGCACACGCCACCGCTGCGTACCGGCAGCCACTGGCCGCCGCTCTCCTGTGTCGCGGCGAACGGGAACTCGTCGCACTGGACCTCACCGTTCGCGTCCGGTGTGGCGTCATTGTGCGGCGTGAAGGCGCCTGCGCCGGTCTTCCGGCAGAGCGTGTTGCGGTTGTACTCCTGGGCCGCAGTGTCCGCCAGACGGTGCATCGGCTTCCCGCGGGTCCGGCTGCCCGGGTGGGTGGCCAGCTCCTCACGCATCACCCAGTAGTAGGTGGCGGCAGCCGGGTATCGCGTGGTGTTGGTCTCCCAGGTGGGGATGTGCTTGGGGAAGATGCAGCCGGTGGAGTTGGGCACGGTGACAGCGTTGTCGCACTTGACCTGCCCCCAGAACACCCAGCTCGGGTCCTTGGTCTTGACCGCCCCGGCGGCCGCAGGGCCTGCGGCGGTGAAGCTGAGGAAGGTGCCCCGGTCGAACTCCTCCGAGGTGCCGGCGGTCGGCGTCCTCCAGGTGAAGGTGCGGGTGGCCGACACCCAGTGCGTGTCAACCACGGGTTCCCACACCGTCGGACCGTTCCACGTCCCGTTGTAGGTCGTGTCGCAGTTCGGGGTGCAGGTGGCGTCCCAGTAGTCCAGGGTCACAGGTCCCAGGTCGGCGTCGATGGACAAGGCGCCCATGAACAGCTTCTCGCGGGAGGCGGCCTTGTTCTCCAGAAGGATCTCCTGGCGCACCATGAACACAGCCGTGCCGATGACCTTGCCGTTGTGCTCCCAGCGGATCAGTACGGCCAGCTTGTGGCAGCCCTCCCGGCGGGTGAGGGTGTAGCCGGAGACATCGGCGTTGTCGCACCACGACACCAACGGTGTGTCCAGGGCGGCGGCCCGGTCCAGCGACTGCTGCTGCTGAGGGGTGGCGTACTGGTCGATGTCCGGGTCGAGCGTGATGCACTGCCGGGTGCCCTGGTGGTCGGTGTCCCGGCAGGATTCCTTCGGCGCGGCCGACAGGCCGGGGACCGGGATGACGCCGTCGGGAGCGGGTTGCTTCTGGCGGTCGGTGTCCTCCCACTCGGGATCGGGGGCGTCCTCGACGGCGTCCGGGATGACGATGTCGGGGGTGGTGCTCCAGTTGCCCGGTTCGAAGGCGACGGCGTCGAAGGCGACGTCCTGGTCGCCGGTGCCGTCGGCGGTGACGGTGCTGAGTTTGACCTCCGGAGTGATGCCCTTCGTGCGGTACGCACCCAGGTTCACCCAGCGGTTGCTGCTGCCCGGCTGGGAGACGGTCTTCGTGGACCAGCCGTTCTTGGTCTTGATCTGGTACTCGGCCTGCGTGGTCTGAGCGCCGTGGTCGGGCAGGTGGACCCAGACCCGTGCGTCCTTGTCGAGGGTCTGGCCCAGCTTCCAGTCGGCGGTGATCTTCAGACGGTTGCCCTTGGCGTCGTCCTGGCGGGTGTGGCCGAACCAGAAGTGTCCGCCGAAGCCGGCGCCGAGCTGGTGGAGGTCGACCTTGGAGGGGTAGACGCTCTCGCTGCCGTTGTTGCCGAAGTCGAAGGAGAAGGTGCCGCTGTTGCTCCAGCCGCTGTTGTCGCAGCCCGGCCGATGGACGGCGGTGCCCCGGGGAACGTCGTCGACGATCAGTGCGCCGGACGGCAGGCCGGTGGTGGTGCAGACGGGCGGGTACGCGGTGCCGTCGGGTTCCTCACCCATGCTGGTGGAGAACCGGATGAACTCGTAGCCGCAGGTGTCGACGCAGTCGGTCTTCCAGGTGACCGGCTTGTGCCACCAGCACATGAAGTCCTCGCGCCCGCACGGGCCCGTGGACCCGTTGTCGTTGGTGGCGCTGTCGGATATGCGGCCGGGGAAGCAGTCGTTGGACGTCGGTTCGCAGAACGCGTCCTCGGGTGCCTTGAGGTGGGCGCGGTTGTAGAGGGCGCTGCCCTTGGTGGAAACGCTCGACTCGGTGCCGTTCCAGGTGGCGGGACGGAACGCCGGCACCATCACACCGGGGGACTCCAGGAAGGACGGCGGGTGGGCGGCGAAGCCCAACACCTTCTCCTGGTAAGGCCAGTTCTGCGGGCGGGCCGCCGCGCTGGCGTCCTCGCCGCCCGCGGCGTTCTCCATGAACGGCAGGCGGCCGGCGTCCCACTCCGGGTTCGCGGGGTTATTGGCCCAGCCCAGACCCCAGGGCGAGCCGTCGCCCTTGTCCGGGTGGAAGCCCGAGTTGTATGCCCACAGCGCGAAGTACCAGTTCTCCGGGCGGCCGGTGGTGCCGTGGTTGGCGATCATGCCGGCGGCCCTGGTCTCGTTCCACTTGGAGACCAGGATCTGCAGGCCCGCGGCGATGTTGGCGGTGTAGTCGAGCGCCGCGGCCCGCTGCTTCTGGTAGTCCCAGGCAGCGCCGCCGTGACCGTCCTCGCGGCCGGCCAGCCGCATGTGGTCGGTGACCTGCGTGATGCCATAACCGCAGTCGGCTTTGGCGAAGTCGATGTCCCAGTCGTTGGAACTGTCGCCGTCGTAGAGATCGATGCCGTAGTAGTTGCCGATCAGCGGGTTCGCCGTGACCCCAGGCACGGCCTCACGGCCGGCCTGCCACATGTTCGACTCTTGCGTGGTCACACCCAGCATGACCTGCGCCATGGCTCGGCCGCCGCCCTCCAGGGCGGGGTTCAGGAAGAGACTCTGCGGCATGTAGGCCGGCATGCCCAGGTTCTTCCAGTTGGCAGGCCGGGAGATGTGGGTGTTCAAATAGCCCTGGACCGCCTGGTCGACGGCCCACTCCACCTGGCGTGGCTTGGGCTGCATCGCCTGGTTGTCCGGGTCGTTGCGCGGTACCGAGCAGGTCCGCTCGTCCTCCACCGGGTCGCTCGGGGAGCTCGCCAGGGTGGTCGCGGGCCGCCCCCGCGGGCCGCACGGGCCCGCCCAGGCCGCCGGGGTGGCGCGGCCGGGGGAGGGCTGGGACGTAGAAAAAAAAGACCCAGACCCCGACGAGTAGACAG
>NZ_JBHVFF010000498.1:0-3337 GCF_042801895.1 Streptomyces sp. NPDC057543
CAGCGTCAGGTCATCGGCGAAATGCCGGTCCCCCGTGGCATCGGGCACGTACTTCACACAGACAACGATCCTCAAGCTCACGCCGGGTCTCCTACCTGGGTATGGTTCGTGGGGATGACGATATGGCACTCAGTACCCTCTGTAAAGGAACCCAGTGCCAGAAATGGCTCTCCGGTGCTACGTTCCCCGCATGACTGACGCACGCAGACCGGCGAAGAAGACCCCCATGCGGGAGGTGCTCGCCCAGGCGGCCTTCCAGCTCTTCCTGGAGCGGGGCTTCGAGCAGACCACGGTGGACGACATCGTGGCGCGGGCCGGGGTCGGGCGCCGGTCGTTCTTCCGGTACTTCCCGTCCAAGGAGGACGCGGTCTTTCCGGACCATGAGCGCTGCCTCGCCGACATGACCGCCTTCCTGGCGGCGGTCGGTGACGCGGAGCCGGTCGACGCGGTGTGCGACGCGGCCCGGCTCGTCCTGCGGATGTACTCCGCCAACCCCGAATTCTCCGTCCAGCGCTACCGGCTCACCCGGGAGGTGCCCGGGCTGCGCACCTACGAACTGTCCGTGGTGCGCCGGTACGAGCAGACGCTGGCCGGCTATCTCCGTGACCGGTACGGAGAGTCGGGGGACGGTGCGCTGCGGGCCGAGGTGATCGCCGCGTCCGTCGTCGCCGCGCACAACAACGGGCTGCGGACCTGGCTGCGTTCGGGCGGTGACGGAGACGCGGAGGCCGCGGTGGATCACGCCCTCGGGCTGGTCCGCCAGGTGTGGGGGAGCACGGCGGCCGGGGGCCCGTCCGCGCCCTCGACCGACGGCGACGTGGTCGTCATGGTCGCCGCGAAGGGGGCTCCGATGTGGCGCGTCGTGCAGCAGATCGAGTCGGTCATCGGCCAGGACTGACTCCGGTCGGTACCGTTATCCGGCACTGAGTGCCTTTACGTTTCGGCACTCAGTGTCCTATGGTGCGGACGCGCCGACGCGCAGGTGCGGCGCATCCGAGGCGAGGCAGGGGGTCGAACATGTCCCAGTCATCAAGTGGCGCCGTGCAGACGGTGCATGAGGAAGCCGGCCTGCACTACCACCGGTGCCGCTGGTGCGGCACGGCCTCCTTCCGGAGGCTGCTGTGCCCGGTGTGCGCATCGAGTGATCTGAAGCCCGAACACAGCGCCGGGCTGGGCGTCGTGGTGAGGTCCGGGGTCGTGCACCGCTACACGGAAGCGGCGCGCAACGAGTCCCTCGTCCGGCTTCCCGAGGGCTTCGTGTTCCGCTGTCGCGTCGTCGGCGCCGCGCCGCACCTGGTGCCGCCAGGCGCCCGGGTACGCCCGGTCGCCGGTGGCGATGCGGATGCGGGCGAGGTGGTCTTCGAGCTCTGCGAACCACCCGCGCGCGACGAGTGGTTCTGATCGTCCCCGTAGTTCTTTCCGGCCCCGGTCGTGATGGGGCCGCCCCTCGCGTGGATGAAGCCGCCCCTCATCTGAAGCGGCGTCGTGGTGTCGACCGGATGGTCGTTGTGCACGAGCACGGCCTTGCCCCATCACCTCGTGCCGTGCCACTCGCTGGATCCGCGCCGCGTGTTCCGGTCGGGCCGGCCGCAGCGCCCCGGACACGCGGCCGGGAGGCAACGGCGCGGACCGGGAGCCGGCATCGTCCTGCCACGTTCACACGTTCGGTCAGCGATGCCGCGGGCGATGGCCCGGCGTGTGCGGGGGAGATGCCCCGAGCCGGTCGAGGGCCGCTGCCGTCAGCGCGCTGATCGCCGGGGGCAGGGCCGTGCGGATGTCGGGGGCGAAATGAGGGGAATGGTTGGGCGGGAGGTGTTCGCGGGAGACGGCCCACTGCTTGGGGCTCGCGGTGCCGAACATCCAGTAGACCAGGGGGATTCCGGCCTCACCGTGCACGGCGAGGCCCGCGTCGCCGTAGAGGGGGAAGTCCTCGGCCGCCATCGACGGCGGCCAGGTGCCGACCCGTTGCGGGCCGTAGAGGGCGCTGTGAACTTCGCGGATCGCCCGGGTCGCGGCGGGGTCGCCCCACAGGGCGGGTGAGCGGGACACGGTCGTGAGGTCCGGTTCGCGCGGGCAGGCCGAGGCGGCGCACTCGGCTCGTACGATCCGCTCCATCGCGGCCAGGGCACGGTTCAGGGACTCGTCGGTGAGCGCCCTCAGGCCGATGCCGAGTTCGGCGGTGTCCGGGACCACGTTCACCGCCGTGCCCGCCCGCACGGTGCCGACGGTCAGGGTGACTTGTTCGCCCGGGGCGCTCTCGCGCGAGACGACGGTCTGGAGGCGACTGATCACGGCCGCCGCCGTCACCACGGGGTCCACGGTGAGGTGGGGGGTGGCGGCGTGGCCGCCCCGGCCGTGCAGTACGACGCTCAGGGCGGCGCTCGCCGCGGCGACCGGGCCGTGGCCGCTGCCGTGCGCGACCATTCCGGCGGGCAGCGGTGCCGTGTGCTGGGCCAGGACGACGTCCGGTCTGCCGAAGCGCTCGTACAGGCCGTCGTCCAGCATCGCGCGGGCTCCCGTCAGGGTCTCCTCGGCCGGCTGGCCGAGGACGACGAGGGTGCCGCTCCAGTGCGCGGTGGTGCGGGCCAGCAGGTCCGCCGTGCCGGCCGCGGCGGCCAGGTGCAGGTCGTGGCCGCAGGCGTGCATGGCGCCGTTGTCGCTCGCGTACGGGAGGCCGGTGAGCTCTTCCAGGGGCAGGGCGTCGAGCTCGGCGCGCACGTACACGCGCGGGCCCTCGCCGTTGCGGAGTTCACCGATCACGCCATGGCCTCCGATGCCGCGGGTCACCTCGCAGCCGATGGCGGCGAGCCGGTCGGCGAACAGCGCGGCCGTACGGCGCTCCTCGCCGGAGACCTCCGGGTTGCGGTGGACGTCCAGGTAGAGGGTGAGGGCCGGACGGACCACCTCGTCGGCACGGGCGAGGGCAGGGTGGGTCTGGGGCATATCGGGGCTCCTCGGCAGATGTGTGCGGCTGTCGCTGTCGGGCGCTGGCGTGGCGTGCCAGCGATGTGTGTGCGGGAGGCATGCCGAACGGTGAGCGGTGGCCGGTGGAATGAGTGGCACACACCGGTAGCCGGCGAGCCCGGCCCGGGGCCCCGATCAGGAGGAGACACCATGAACAAGGACCTGAGCACCCTCGCCGACGAGATCCTCGAGCTCGAGGCCGAGACCTTCGAGATCTCCGACTACTCGGACGCCAGCGAGGTCGTGCTGGCCGGTTCCACCAGCTGCAGCTCGACCTCGACCTGCAGCTCCACCACCAGCACCACCTCCTGCACCGCCTGATCGGTCGTCAGCAGCGGCAGGGTTCACGCCCGGTACCCGTTTCCACGGGTAC
>NZ_JBHVFF010000499.1:0-3331 GCF_042801895.1 Streptomyces sp. NPDC057543
GGCCGGTGGGAGCCCGCTCCCACCGGCCTTTCGCGTACCGTCCGGCCCGGCCGGTCGATCTCATACCGATCGGCCTCCGCCCTCTGCCCCTGCTCACTCGAATCGTGATAGACAGACGCACCTTGACGCAGAGAGGGAGGGAGGGGGAGGTGGCCGCCGAGCCGTCGGAACCACTCAGCGACTCAGACCTCCTCGCTCGCCATGTGGCCGGTGAACCCGACGCATTCGGCGAGCTCGTACGGCGCCACCGCGACCGGCTGTGGGCCGTGGCACTGCGGACCCTGGGCGATCGCGAGGAAGCCGCAGACGCCGTCCAGGACGCGCTGGTCTCCGCTTTCCGGGCCGCCCACACCTTCCGCGGCCAGTCCGCCGTCACCACGTGGCTGCACCGCATCACCGTCAATGCCTGCCTCGACCGGGTCCGCAAGGCGGCCACCCGCAAGACCTCGCCAATCGATGACACCGAACGGTTCGACCAACTCCTCGAACCGCACGAGTCCGCGGAGGCCCCGGCGGAGCGCCGGGACCTGAACCGTGAACTCCTGGCCGCACTCGCCACTCTCCCCGCAGAGCAGCGCGCCGCCCTGGTCCTCGTGGACATGCAGGGCTACCCCGTGGCCGAGGCGGCACGCGTCCTCGACGTACCGACAGGCACCGTGAAGAGCCGCTGCGCGCGGGGCAGAGCCCGGCTGGCTCCTCTGCTCACCCACCTACGCAGCGAGGACACCGGAGCCGAGGAACCCGCTGTGGGAAGGAACCGGACGCCGCGCGCATCCGTCCCACCCGCAGCGGGGCCGAGGGACGCTGGGACAAGCGATCCTGCTGCAGTGAAGGGCGGAGGTGGGCGCGCATGACATCAACGACCGAAACGACCCAGCACCCGGATGTCTCGGAGATCTCCGATCTCACGGAGGGGCTACTCCCGCCGTCACGTGCGGCAGAGGTACGCGGCCATGTGGACGGCTGCGAGCTCTGCGGCGATGTCCATGCCTCACTCGTGGAGATCCGCGAGCTGCTCGGCACCGTGCCCGCGCCCCAGCACATGCCCGACGATGTCGTGGACCGCATCGACGCCGCGCTCGCCGCCGAGGCTCTCAGTACCACGGCGCCCGTCGGTGCAGCGCCGCATGTTTCACGTGAAACACAACCTTCCGGCGCGCAGAAGCCGGATGCGGAGTCCAGCCTCTCGGACCGCCCTGCCGGGCGTCCCCGGGCGGCCACCGGCCCCGGCCGCCGATCGGCCCGGCGCCGCCGCCGCACCGCCGTGCTCGGTACCGCTCTAGGCGCAGCCGTGGTCGGCGTGAGCTTCTTCATGCTGCAGAACCTCCAGTCGTCCCAGGATGATGCCAGCCTCAAGGCGGCAGACCACGGCTCCAGCTCCACGACAAAGGGCACAGGAATCTTCACGGCGTCCACCCTCGAAGGCCGGGTCCAGACGCTCCTTCTGAACGCCGGTACAAAATCAGCGGGTCGGGACGGTACCGACGCCGAGAAGCAGGCGCCGCCGTCCGTCGACATTCAGTCGACGCCCAAGAACGACTCTCCCGGATCCGAGTCGCCCGAAACGCCGTTGCGTGCACCCTCCGTATCCGTCCCGCTCTGTGTGGAGCAGGGCATTGGACGGAAGGCCGCGGCCCTCGCCGTGGAAGAAGGCACCTACGAGGGCACGGATGCCTTCCTCGTTGTCCTGCCGCACCCCTCCGACGCGACCCGCGTCCAGGCGTATGTCGTCGACGCGGCCTGTGTCCGGGAAAAGCCCGCCGCCAAAGCGAAACTGCTGCTGACCCACGCCTACGCGCGCCCCTGAGAATCGTGCCGTAACGCCGCCCCGGCACGTCGGGAATGCTTCCCCCGTAGGATCCGTTGGGTGGGGTGAGAGTCGTTGAACCGACCCCATCAGGCGTGGACAGTAGGCAGTCTGCAGAGACGAGGAAGAAACCCGTGAGCGACGTCCGTAATGTGATCATCATCGGCTCCGGCCCCGCGGGCTACACGGCCGCCCTTTACACCGCACGCGCCTCACTGAAGCCGCTGGTGTTCGAGGGCGCCGTCACCGCCGGCGGTGCTCTGATGAACACCACCGACGTGGAGAACTTCCCGGGCTTCCAGGACGGGATCATGGGCCCCGAGCTCATGGACAACATGCGTGCCCAGGCCGAGCGCTTCGGTGCCGAGCTCGTCCCCGATGATGTCGTCTCCGCGGACCTCACCGGCGACATCAAGACGGTCACCGACACCGCGGGCACGGTCCACCGCGCCAAGGCTGTCATCGTGACGACCGGCTCCCAGCACCGCAAGCTGGGCCTGCCCAACGAGGACGCGCTCTCCGGCCGTGGCGTCTCCTGGTGCGCGACCTGTGACGGGTTCTTCTTCAAGGACCAGGACATCGCAGTGGTCGGCGGCGGCGACACCGCGATGGAGGAGGCAACCTTCCTCTCCCGCTTCGCCAAGTCCGTCACCATCGTCCACCGCCGTGACTCGCTGCGTGCCTCCAAGGCCATGCAGGACCGTGCCTTCGCCGACCCTAAGATCAAGTTCGCCTGGGACAGCGAGGTCGCAGGAGTCCACGGCGAGCAGAGGCTGTCCGGCCTGACCCTTCGGAACACCAAGACCGGTGCGACGTCCGAGCTCGCTGTGACCGGTCTGTTCATCGCAGTGGGCCACGACCCGCGCACCGAGCTCTTCAAGGGGCAGCTCGAACTCGACGACGAGGGCTACCTCAAGGTCGACGCCCCCTCGACGCGCACCAACGTGACCGGTGTCTTCGGCGCCGGTGATGTCGTCGACCACACCTATCGACAGGCCATCACCGCTGCTGGCACCGGCTGCTCGGCCGCTCTCGACGCCGAGCGCTTCCTCGCTGCGCTCGCCGACGACGAGAAGGCCGCCGCGGCCACCGTCTGACCCACGCCTCTCACCCCCACACACCCCTAAGAAGTTAAGGAGGCCGCCGTGGCCGGCGCCCTGAAGAACGTGACCGACGACTCCTTCGACGAGGTCGTCCTGAAGAGTGAGAAGCCGGTACTGGTGGACTTCTGGGCCGCTTGGTGCGGTCCGTGCCGTCAGATCGCGCCCTCCCTGGAAGCCATCGCTGCCGAGCACGGCGACGAGATCGAGATCGTCAAGCTCAACATCGACGAGAACCCGGCCACGGCCGCCAAGTACGGCGTCATGTCCATCCCGACCCTGAACGTCTACAAGGACGGCGAGGTCGCCAAGACCATTGTCGGAGCCAAGCCGAAGGCCGCGCTCCTCCGTGACCTCGAAGGCTTCATCAGCGAGTAGAGCCGTGGTTCGATGTTTCACGTGAAACGGGTCCATCCCCTGGGGG
>NZ_JBHVFF010000500.1:0-3299 GCF_042801895.1 Streptomyces sp. NPDC057543
GTTTCACGACCCGGCGAGCCTCTTCGGAGACAGTCGCGGCAGGAGCTACGGCATCAGCCGCGACGGCCGATGAGCTTCCAGGACGCGGGCAGCGCGCCCATCGCCAGCGCCGCCTTCAGCGCGTCACCGAGCAGGAACGGCACCAGACCGGCCGCGATCGCGGCGCTCGCCGACATGCCGGTGGACAGCGCCAGGTACGGGACGCCGACCGCGTAGATGACCGCGGAGCCCAGCACCATCGTGCCCGCGGTACGCAGCACGGAGCGGTCGCCGCCACGGCGGGCGAGGCCGCCGACCACGGTGGCGGCGAGCAGCATGCCGAGGACGTAGCCGAACGAGGCGCCGCCCGCGCCGGAGCTGCCGCCCGCGAACCACGGCATCCCCGCCATGCCGATGAGCGCGTACACGGCGAGGGAGAGGAAGCCGCGACGGGCGCCGAGCGCGGTGCCGACGAGGAGCGCGGCGAAGGTCTGGCCGGTGACGGGTACCGGGGAGCCGGGCACCGGGACGGCGATCTGGGCGGCGATGCCGGTGAGCGCGGCGCCACCGAGGACCAGGGCCGTGTCGACGGCGTAACGGTGCCTGGCGGCGGGCAGCAGGTCGGCGAGGACCGCTCCGGTACGGGCAGGGGCGGCGGCAGCAGTGCTCATCGGGACTCCGCAGGGTGAGGACAGGTGGGACGGACTCAGGCTGACGTTAGCCCAGGGGTTAACGCTCGATCACCATCAGTGGCCCACAAAGCGGCGGACGACGCGTTGGTGGGGTTCGCACAAAGCAGCTCGCGCAATCACGCGAGGGCGTGATGCTCGTCACGGAGGTGGGGGCTGATCGGCTCGCATTCTGCCAGGAGGTCCCCACCGGGGGGACTGTAGGTTTTCACCAAATCCGCCCGGTGGCCGACCGGCGACCATCCCGACTTCTGCCCCGTACCCGTCTGTGCACTTTGTGTGAGCATCGTGCCCGTATAGCGGACAGCGGTTCCGTGTGAACGGGACGCGTGCCCAGACTGTGCGCGCACGTACCCCCACGTCTCCCGTACGTCCCCCCGTGTCTCCCCTACCGAACAGAGCTCGTCCATGTCTCGGAATTCCGCGTCTCCCCCCACCGGTTCCCCGGCCGCCGTCTCCGATGCCGGGGCCGATTCCGCGCTCACCCACGGACTCAAGCAGCGCCATCTGTCGATGATCGCCCTCGGCGGCGTCATCGGCGCCGGGCTCTTCGTCGGCTCGGGTGCGGGTATCGCCGCCGCCGGTCCGTCGATCGTCATCGCGTACGCCGTCTCCGGGCTGCTGGTCATGCTCGTGATGCGGATGCTCGGCGAGATGTCGGCCGCGAACCCGGCCTCCGGTTCCTTCTCCGTCCACGCGGAGCGGGCGATCGGGCCGTGGGCGGGCTTCACCGTGGGCTGGGCGTTCTGGGTGCTGCTCTGTGTCGCCGTCGGTCTGGAGGGCATCGGTGCCGCGAAGATCGTCACCGGCTGGCTGCCCGGTACGCCGGAGTGGGCCTGGGTCGCGCTGTTCATGGTGGTCTTCCTGGCCACGAACCTGGCGTCGGTGAAGAAGTTCGGCGAGTTCGAGTTCTGGTTCGCCACCCTCAAGGTCGTGGCCATCTCGCTCTTCCTGGTCCTGGGTGTGCTGGCGATCCTCGGCGTGCTGCCGGGCACGGACGCGCCCGGCGCCGCCAACCTCAAGGGCGAGGGCGGCTTCATGCCGAACGGCGCCGAGGGTCTGGTGATCGGGCTGCTCGCCTCCGTCTTCGCGTACGGCGGTCTGGAGACCGTGACCATCGCCGCGGCCGAGTCCGAGAACCCGGTGCAGGGGGTCGCCAAGGCCGTGCGGACGGCGATGTGGCGGATCGCGCTCTTCTACGTCGGCTCGATGGCCGTCGTCGTCACGCTGGTCCCGTGGGACGACCCGAAGGTCGTGAAGGTCGGTCCGTTCTACGCGGCCCTGAACCACCTCGGCATCAGCGGCGCCGCCGAGATCATGAACGTGGTCATCCTCGTCGCCCTGCTCTCCGCGATGAACGCCAACATCTACGGCGCCTCGCGCATGGCCTGTTCGCTGGTCGCCCGCGGCCAGGGCCCGAAGCGGCTCGGCCGGATCTCCTCGGGCGTGCCGCGCGCCGCCGTGCTGGTCTCGTCCGTGTTCGGCTTCCTGTGCGTGCTGCTCAGCTACTGGCGCCCCGACGACGTGTTCCCGTGGCTGCTCAACATGATCGGCGCGGTGATCCTGGTCGTCTGGATCTTCATCGCCCTCTCCCAGCTGGTCCTGCGCGACCGGCTGGAGCGCGAGGCCCCGGAGAAGCTCGTCGTACGGATGTGGCTCTTCCCGGTCCTGACGGTGCTGGCGCTCCTGGCGATGCTCGGCATCTTCATCCTGATGCTGCTCCAGCCCGACACCCGTGACCAGTTGGTGGCGACCGGCGTCCTGACCGTCGTGCTGGCGGCCATCGGTGTCGTACGGCAGCGGCGAGCCGTGGCCGTACGAGGCGCCCAGGGCTGAGGTCTCGTACGCGGGGCCGTCGAGGACGCCCGGCACGCAGGGCACGTCGAGGACGCCCTATGCGCAGGGCACGTTGAGGGAGAGCAGCGCGCCGCCCTCCTCCCCGATCCGCACCTCGCTGACCGCCCCGTTCCGCAGCCGCGGAAAGACCCTGCGGTAGGCACCCAGCGGAATCGACAGCAGCTCGCACAGCACGAGCCGCAGCAGGGTGTTGTGCGCGACGACGAGCACCCGCTGCCCCGGGTGCCCGTCCGTGATCCTGCGCAGCGCCATCGCCCCCCGGGCCGCCGCCGCCCGGGGGTCCTCGGCCCCGGGGAAGGGGTGGACCACCGGGTCGGCGCGGTACTCCCGGGCCCGCTCCGGGTGCTCGGCCGCGAACTCCGCCAGGGTCCGCCCCTCCACCTCGCCGAAGTCGCATTCGCGCAGATCGTGTTCGCGGCGGGGGACGAGGCCGAGCGCCCGGCACGCGGGCTCCGCCGTCTCGACGGCCCGTGTGAGTGTCGACGTCCAGATCGCGTCGACCGGGTGCCGGGCCGCCCATGCGCCCAGTTGCCGTGCCTGGAGCCGGCCCTCGTCGGTGAGGGCGATGTCGCTGACCCCGGCGTAGCGGTTCTCCGCGTGCCAGACGGTCTGACCGTGGCGGACGAGCAGCAGAACGGCCGGACTCCTGGTCATGGCTTCTCCGTTCGGGTACGGGCGGTCAGGACTTCTCCGTACGGGTACGGGCGGTCGGAGCTTCTCCGTACGGGTACGGGCGGTCGGAGCTTCTCCGTACGGGTACGGGCGGTCAGGGCT
>NZ_JBHVFF010000501.1:0-3289 GCF_042801895.1 Streptomyces sp. NPDC057543
GCTCCCGATCCTGGTCAGCGCGGGCCAGATCTCTGGCGATGAGCTCGCCGCCAGCATCGGCCTCTTTAACACCAACTAACTCTCAGGGCACAACCCGTGGAGCGGTGCATTTACAGGTGGCTCACTGTCATGAAGGCGGTACGTCGCAGATGCAACACGCACCAATAATTCATCGACGGGCCCCGCAGTGTTCGGAGCGGTATCGGTGGCCCATACATCCGGCTGTGTTTGAGAAGTTCACCTTTGGTTTGAAGCGGTGGGAGTGAACGTCCCTACGCTGCTGACTGCCATGAATAGCTGCGACAGCACAACGGAAACGTCACCGTTTGCCTTTGCAGTGGTCTTCACCCGCGATGCCAGCGCGTGTGCTGTCGCTCTAACGCCCTAACAAGGAAGAACCAGCATGCGCATACCGCGCCCAAGCATCCGAGGCCTGATGGCCTCGGCCCTGCTCGCATGTATCGCCCTTCCGGGGGCCGTTTCCGCGGCCGCGGCGACCCCGGACGCCGCGCCTCCGGACGCCGTATCTTCGGTCGTCGTGGGTTCCCCTGAGGTTCCCAAGCCTGACCACGTGGTCATGGTGATGATGGAGAACAAGGGTTACGACGACATCCTCAACAACCCGTCCACCAGGCCTCAGGATCAGGTGCCGTACATCAAGTCCCTGGAGGCCCAGGGTGCGTCGTTCACCGAGTCGTACGGTATTACGCACCCGAGCCTGCCCAACTACTACGCGATGCTGTCCGCCTCGGACATCGTGAAGACCAGCGCCTTTCCCCCGCCGTCGTCCGTTGACACCGACAACCTGCCCAACCAGCTGGTGACCCACGGGTACAGCTTCGCGAACTACTCCGACCAGGCCAAGCCCATCCAGTGGCTCCGCTACAAGAACACGCCGGGTACCGCGGCCAACCCGAACCCGATGGACAAGCGGCAGCGGGACTTCCCGACCACGCCGGACGGGTTCGACAAGTTGCCCACCGTCTCCTTCTACTCGGGCAACGGCCAGCAGAGCATGCACGACGGGACCCTTGCTCAGGGCGACGCCTTCGTCAAGACCTTCGACTCGTACATCCAGTGGGCCAAGACGCACAACAGTTTGTTCGTGCTGACCTGGGACGAGGACGACTTCAGCCCGGTCAACCGCATCCCGACGATCATGGTCGGGCCGATGGCCAAGGCCGGCGAGTACAACGAGCACGTCAACCACTACAACGTGCTGAAGACGCTGCTGGACATGTACGGCCTGGACCACATCAACCACACGGCCGACCCGAACGTCTCGACGATCACAGACGCGTTCGACCTGTCGCAGACCCAGCGCCTGCAAGGCATGGCCGGGCGATGCCTGGAGAACCACCAGACCAACCCGGCGAAGCCAGGCAAGCTCGGCCTGTGGAACTGCGAAGAAGCTGACAACCAGCAGTGGATCAGGCACGCGGACGGCACGATCCACCAGTCCGACAAGTGCCTGACCGCCACCGCGGGCGGGAAGACCGGACTCGCCGACTGCGACGGCACCCCCGCGCAGACCTGGCAGCCCGGAACCGACGGTTCCCTGCTCAACCCGGCATCCGGCCGCTGCCTGACCGTCCCCGGCGCGAACGTCGCCAACGGAACCCCGGCGGAACTCCAGAACTGCGACGGCAAGCTCCACCAGAAGTGGTACGTGCCCAACTACCTCGCACCCCACCAGCTCACGCTCGACGCACCCTCGTCCATCCCGGCCGGTTCCACCGTCGCCATGACGACCACCTACACCAACAACACCAGTCCCGCGGTGCAGCAGAACGTCTCCTTCAACCTCGCGCTGCCCAAGGGCTGGACCGCGCAGGCGACCTCGCCCGCCACGTTCCCGAGCATCGGAATCAACCAGTCGGTGCAGACGACTTGGTCGGTGACTGTTCCCGAGAACTTCAAGCCGAACCCCTACAAGCTGTCCGCGCAGGCCACCTACCGGGGCGCGTATGGCACCGATATCGCGACCGCGGGCATCACGGTGCCCTACCCGCCGGGAGCCCTGTGGAACAACATCGGCATCAGCGACGACAACGACATGACCACGGCCGACCTGTACGGCAACGGCTATAGCCTGTCGGCGCAGGCCCTGGCCAGCAAGGGTCTCACCCCGGGTGCGACCGTCGCCCATGACGGTCTGAACTTCACCTGGCCGAACGCCGCCCCGGGAGACGCCGACAACACCATTGCCAGTGGCCAGACGATCCCCGTCACCGGATCAGGCGCAAAGCTCGGCTTCCTCTACATGTCGGTGGGCGGTGCAACCTCCGGTACCGGCACGATCACCTACACCGACGGCACCACCCAGTCCTACACCCTGTCCTACGCCGACTGGGTTGCGACGAGCCCGACCGCCGGCAGTGACATTCTCACCACCCTTCCGTACGTCAACTCCTCCACCGGCGGCCTGCGCACCTACACTCCGAACGTGTACGCAGTGACCGTGCCGCTGCAGGCGGGCAAGACCGTCGCGAGTGTGACGCTGCCCAACATCAGCGCTGGGATTGGGCTGCGCGTGCCTACCATGCACATCTTCTCAACCGCGATCGGCTGACCCACACCTCTGCTGAGTCAGCTCTCTCATGGCCGGCGCCGCTCTCTGCGGCGTCGGCCCACTTTTCGCTGTACAGACCCTTTCGGTGCCGGCCGGTCTGAGCACGTACGACCGTTGGTTTGAGGCCCGAGCCAGGGCCATGGCGCCCAAGGCGAAGAACGAAACCGATTTGCCCCTATCACCCTGACTTGCACTTTCGGGTAACTTGCTTCGGACTGACCTGCGATCTCTCGGTTTCGTGTCAGTGAATGGCGAGACTGGTGGTATGCCGAAGAAGAAGCATCGGCACGCCACCGGACGGGACGAGGAACCGCAGGACGTTGAGCCGGCCGGGATGTACGAGGCCGGTTCGGGTCTTTCGCCTTCCGCCTCGGGGGAGCTGACGGACGGTTCGGGATGCCGGTGGGCGAAGAAGCGCGGGCCGCTGGATCCGCGGCTGGTCAAACGCCTGGTCGGATCCGCGGACGAGATGATCGTCGGGGACGGCGCCGGGGAGGTGCTGCGGCCCGTCGCGCCCGAGGCCAGGCAGGCGGAGTGGGTGCGCATCAAGGACCGGCTGGACTCGCCGGACCTCGGCACCTTCCAGGGGTACGAGTTTCGTTCCGGGGAAGGCCGCACCCTGCTGTACGTCGAGGAGTTCTGCTGACCCGATGGCGGGCGGCCCGGGCACCCGCCCGGTCGCGCGGCAGGTCTCGTACACGCCCGTAGGGGCGGTCC
>NZ_JBHVFF010000502.1:0-3245 GCF_042801895.1 Streptomyces sp. NPDC057543
ACCCCAAGAAGTGCACGGACGGCTTCGACCACCTCTTCCACGCCGTCGTCCCCGACGACCTCGCCGACGATGTCCGGGCCGTTTGGGACGACGCCGTCGCGGCGCCCGCGTGGGAGGGACCGCCACTCTGGGTGCACGGCGACCTTCATCCCGCGAACGTCGTCGTTTCGGACGGAACGCTCTCGGGCATCGTCGACTTCGGTGCCATGTTCGCCGGCGATCCGGCGTGGGACCTCGCGGCCGCATGGGTGCTCCTTCCCGCGGGCTGCGCCTCGCGGTTCTTCAACGTGTACGCGCAGGCAGACGAGGGGACGATTCGGCGCGCCCGCGGGCTGGCCGCCATGAAGAGCCTGTTCCTCATGCTCATGGGCCAGAACGGCGACCGGGGCCTTCCCGGCGGCAAGCCGACATGGGGACCCGCAGGCCGGGCAGCACTCGATCGTGTTCTGAGCGGCGGTCTGATGTAGGCACGGAGCGACCGAGCCTCATCCGATACCCGCTGCCGAAGTTGCCGCGATCTCTGTCCCGTCCCCGCCGGTCCGGCGGCAGGTTTCCAGGAGTACAACGACCCGCCCCGGACGGCGGATGCGGCGCTCACTCCTCCTGGCCGTCGTCGTCATCGTCAAGGTCAGCAGTGTCCGGGTCGCGCAGGGGCCGCAGCCCCTTCACCGGCTGGGAGGCGGTGAAGCTGTAGCGGCCCAAGCAGTTGAGGTTCTTGTGCTTGAGCGGGGACAGCCGCGCGATGTCCTCGTCCCTGATCTCGTGGCCCTCGGCGCGGAGCTGGGCGACAGCGGCATCGATGTAGCACGTCGTCCACAGCACCACGGCGTTCAGCACGAGCCCCAGCGCCCCGAGCTGGTCCTCCATCCCGTCCCGGTACGCCTGGTGGATGGTGCCCTTCTTGCCGTGGCAGATGTCGCGGGCGAGCTTGTGGCGGGATTCCTGGACGGTGAGCTGCTTGTGCATCTGGCGGCGGTAGGTGTCGTCGACCGGGTCGACGACGGCAAGCAGGTGGAGGGTCTTGGCGATGCGCCCATACTCGGCGAACGCCTGCCCCAGCGGGGTGGGATGCCCCTCGCGGCCGAACATCCGCAGCCGCTGCCTCACTGGCATCCAGCACACCGGCCGACGGCGGTGTCATGCCCATTCGACGCCCAGTTCCGTGAGTGCGTCGAGTTGTTCGTGGGTGAGTTTGTCCCGTCTTGCGCGGGTGTTGGAGACCCATACGCCGAGCTTGGTCTCGGTCCCGTCGGGCGAGGTCTCCACCGCCTTCCGGGGTACCGGCCGGTCCGTACCTTCCCGTTCGACCCATTGCGCGAGTGCCGTCAGGCCTCGTTGGAATGCCTGCTGTGCCTTGCTCGGCCCCCTTCGCACCGGGTTTGGCGGCCGGGGCGGGAGACGGTGCCTCACTGAGCTTGATGCCTAGCTTGGTGAGCCGTTCCTGCTGCTCGGGCGACAGCAGCTTCCAGGTGTCAGGTTTCCGCTGTTGCTGGAGCCATCGTCCGATGTCGTCGCCGTCCATCAGTACGCCGGGTGCGATGTAGGGCAGGACGCCGTCGGCGTCGACCAGGTCGGCGAGGACGCGGTAGTGGCGCTGCCAGTCCAGGGGCCACGGGGAGTCCCAGTCCGGGTCGATCGCCGTCAGCTGCGCCGCGCGCACGGCGGCCCGCTCCGGGTCCTTGCCCAGGCCGTTCTTCGCGCCCTTGCGCCGGAGGTTGGCCAGGTGCTGCCCGATGGGCACCCTAGCCTCGCCTTCGCCCCACACGGCGTCCTGCCGCGGGGCGAGGTGCCCGGTGGCCCGCTGGTACGACCGGAGCGCGGCGAGCTTGTTCTCCCACGCTTCCTCGCCCGGTTCCCAGACCATCCCGGCCTCCGGGGCATCCAGCAGGGTTTTGCGCCGGTCCTCCAGCTCTCCGGCCCGCAGTGCTTTCCGCTGCTGGTGCACCCACCGCCCGAGGGGGAAGTCCTTGGTGACGCCGACCTCGACCTCCACGTCATAGGGCACGGCGTAGACGCAGGTGATCCCGTTCTCCTTCCGCCACCGGATCAGGGCCTGGTAGCCCTCCAGCCACACCAAGCTCTCGGGCCGGTAGACCCGGGTGCGCAGGAACGCCGCGATGGTCGCTGCGTCGCTCGGAGAGGAGAAGTGCAGCAGCGCGGCCTCGCAGGCGGCCTGCGTGTCGTCGTCCTCCTGGTCCTCGCTGTCACCCTCGCTGCCGGCCCCGACGATCTGCCCGTCCTCGTCACGCCGGACGTGGACCTTGCGCTTCCCGCTGGTGAGCGCGCGTGAAGCGAGCTGCTCGACCAGACGTTCATCATGCGAGCGCAAGGGCCTTATCTAGGGGGGTTCGGGTGTGAGGGATGTTTGTTTGGGTTGTCACCTGCGGGAATGGTTGCGTGACGATCTCGGGGTGAGGGTGGGGGAGTGGTGGTTACGTTCGGCACGTGGAACGGATCTACGTGGGTGAGCGTGCGGTTTCTCCAGCAACCGGCGTGACTCGGTGGGTGGTTGTCGATTCCCGGACCTACGACCTGCAGCCCGAGGCGGTGTCCCATCTTGCTTCGCTGCGGGCCCGGGGCTGCTCGCCGAACACCGAGCGCGTCTACGCCGGACGGGTCGCTCTGTACCTGAACTACTGCCTGATGCGGCGACTGGACTGGAAGACGCCGGGCTTCCTTGGGCTTGCCGGGCTGCAGCAGTGGCTTGTCGAGACGCCTCTCCCGTCACGCACGAGCGAGGTCCGGCCGGGGCCTGCGCGGTACCGGTCGCGGGCAACGGCGAACGCGGTGATGACGGTGCTCGCAGAGTCCCTCCGCTTCGGTGCTACGCACGGCTGGGTGCCGGCCACTACGACCACCTTGCTGTTGGAGCCGAAGCTGCCTCATTCGCCCCCTCCCTGGCAGAGGCGTGATCGTGTCGCTGCGCCGGTGATCGCCGGTTCACACCGGTGCCGCCACTTCCGGTGACGTCGCTGGCGAACCCGGCTGGGGCATGTCCGACGCATTCCGACAGGAGATGGCTGGCCGGGGCGTGAGATGTCCTGGCCAGCCATCTGGAGTGCGGGTTAGAAGCCGCCGCCGGCGCGGATAGCGCGGTCTTGTCCGGCCTGCCAGGTCGCCAGGCGGGATTCGTAGTCCTTGGTCGCGGTGGCCAGCGGCTGGCTGCCGAAGAATTGGCGCAGTGGCGGTTCGTCGAGGTCGACGAGTTCGAGCACGGCGGCTGCGGAGGCGGCGGGGTCGCCGCC
>NZ_JBHVFF010000503.1:0-3232 GCF_042801895.1 Streptomyces sp. NPDC057543
CGAGGAGAGTCGTCCTTCGGCTCCCCGCCGCACCTCACGCACCAAACGGGCAGATCCCAGCCCCCGCAGCGAGAAGCGGGACAAGCCATGACCGAACCATCACCTAGGCGTACCCGCTGATACGGCATTGCATGGTTCAGCCAGTTCTGGGCAGCTTTACGTGGACGAGACCGTGGCCGTCCACCCTCACCTGGAAGGACGGCTGTGGTGCGGTGGCCGCGGCCCACGTACGTTTGCGCCGTCGGACAGTCGGAAGACGCTGCCGTGCCAGGGGCACTCCACACAGCCGTCGGCGATCTTGCCTCCGGACAGAGGCCCCGAGAGGTGGCTGCACCGCTCCGCGAGAACATGAATGCTGCCGCGCGGCTGTTGGAACACCAGCAGAGGCACCTCGCCCAACTCCCGCCGTACGGCCTCACCGACCGGGAAGTCCCCCACTCTACCCACCGGGCCGGGCACTACATCCAGTACCGCGGCGGACAGCCACGCGCCCATCGGAATCTGCACCAGCGCGGGGTGCAGGGGATGGCCGATCGGCAGACCATGCAGCACATCGCGGTAGCCCCCAGGGCAACCCGCGCACCATACGTTGCACGGGGCGGATCACCACATCAAGCTTCTCCATGCGGCCCAACGCGTCGAGGCACATCAGGAAGAGGTCCTCGGTGGGAGCGTCGGAGTCTTTCACCGTGCTGCGGCTCGGAGCGAGAACCGCGAGTTTCGTATACCGCGCTGAAAGCCGCATGATGAGCGGTTTGCTATGTGCGGACGATTCTCAAACCGGTGGCGATTCCGCTCCACTCTGGTGGCTGTAGGAGTTTCGGGTACGACATCGGCATGCCTGTGGGGCTTGTCGCGCCTCAACTCACGCCTCGTCTTCAACGTCTTCCTCCTCGCCCTCGGCGTCGCCCTCCTCCTCGTCTTCCTCCTCGTCCTCCGCGCCGCCCTCCTCCTCTTCGTCTTCCTCCTCGTCCTCCGCGTCGTAGGTCTCGGCTTCTTCTTCCTCAAGAGCCTCTTCGTGGGTCTGTACGACCTCGCCGTCGCGGATTTCGCCCCGCCAGCCCTCGGGCTCTTCGTCGGTGAGGGTGACATGGCGTTGGAAGTGTTTGAGGTCCAGCCGAAGTCGGCGCCCCTGAGCGCGCCACAGATTGCCGGTCTTCTCGAAGAGCCCTGATGCGTAGTATTCAACGACCAGAACAATGCGAGTCAGCCCAGGCGTCAGTTCATGGAAACTGACCGCACCACGAGTCGATCCTTTGGCCCCCTCGGACGTCCAGACGATACGTTCGTCCGGTACCTGCTCCTGAACGGTCGCTTTCCAACCCCGGGTCGAAGGACCGACCTTGGCCTTCCAGTTACTGGACGTCTCATCGGTCCGAGAAACATCCCGTACGCCCTTGGTGAAGCTGCTGAACTTCTCGTACTGCGTCCAGTGGTCGTAGGCCGTACGCAACGGCACTCCGACATCGATGACCTCGATGATGTTGGTGACCTTCTTATCTCCCGACTTGCGCCCCTTTCCGCCACCGAAGACTTCCTTGACCTTCCCTACGACCTTGTCCTTGACGCTCCCCGCCGCCCCGGACAGCACGGCCTTGAGAGGGGAATCACCCCCGAGCAGGTTGGCTCCGATCTTGGACAGCGATCCGCCGTTCTTGGCGACGTCGGTGAGCTGTTCCGTTGCATCGATGAGCTTGTCGCCGGCCTTTTCGGCCAGATCGCCCACCCGAGCCGTCAGATAGCCCCCAAGTTCTTCACGCAGTCGATCGAGTCCCGAGCCCGCGTTGTCCTGTTCCGTTTTTGACATGACCCGTTACCTCCGGCGCTCGACGCGTGATGATGCCTTCTTCGTACTCTTCCTGGCAGTCTTCTTCTCAGCAGGAGCAGCCTTCTTCCCTGCAGCTGTCTTCTTCACAGGCGCCTTCTTGGCAGGAGAAGACTTGGCTGCGGCTTTCTTGGCGGGCGCTGATTTCTTCGCAGCAGTCCTGCCGGAGGCTACCGACTTTTTCCCACCTCTCTTGGCAGGGGCTTCCCGCTTTGCCGCTTCACGTCGGCCAGCGGCCGACTTGACCGGCTCATGCCTCCTTGGCGCAGGCTTCTTAGCAGCTCGGGGGGTGCGACGGCGGGGCCGCTCTTCGGGCTCTTCCTCCGGCTCCCCTTCCTCGCCTTCTTCCTCCGCGGGTTCCTCTTCGGGCTCCTCTTCCTCCGCGGGTTCCTCCTCGTACTCCTCTTCGGGCTCCTCTTCCTCCTCGTATTCCCCTTCCGGCTCCTCGCCCTGCGCGTACTCGTCCTCGCCTTCCTCCTCCTCTTCCGGTTCTTCCCCACCACTTTCGAGCTGGGCTGTTCGCTCATGAAGCGAATCGGCGAGCGTCGTCAGGCCACGGTTAAAAGCGGCGGTGACGGCTTCCCGACCCGCATCCACGGCCTCCCCGCGCAGCTGCTCACCCAGATCCGCGACCTGGGGGATCTCCCCGAGCTTGCGCATCCCTTGAGTCACGAGCTGTCGCGGCTCAAGTCCGAATTGACGTCCGGCGATATAGGACGCCACGGTGAGAGCGAACCGGCCTTTCTTCGTGCGGCCCAGCACATAGCCGCCGGCCAAGGCGGCAGCAAGCAAGATTTTGTTTCCGTTATTCATGGGTACGTCACCTTTTCATGGGCGGGCAGCCGATCGGCGTATGCGCAGGAGGCCACCACTCAGCGGCATAGCTCTGCCATATCTCCAGAGTGATCGGTGTCCTGGTCTACGCATCCCGAGCGGGCCCACAGGCCCGCTTTGACACGATGCAAAAGGGCCTGACCGGCCGTGTGGCGGGCTGTCTGGACCGCGCACGGCACGTGCCGTAGAGCCACGGGGGTTTCGTGTCTGTACAGCCCGCCATATGGGTCGCTGCCACCGTTCTGAGAACGCACGTCTGGCTGGCAGCGGAAGAAGCGTCAGAGGAATCAGTCGCCGACGCGGCTGGAAGCGTCGGGGCCAAGACCGCGAATGCGCTGGCCACCGCAGCGTCCGTCGGAGGCACCTTGATCCTCAAGGCGAAGGTCGGCGGAACCACTGGCTGCCCGTTGCTTCTGAACGCCGACGGGTGCGAGAATTCGCTTGATCGTTACGAAGAGCCAGTTCCAGTTCTGGGCTGCTCCGGCTCCGAAGCCCTGGAGTCCGCCTCGCCGCTCGATGCCGAATAGGGATTGCGAGCTATCCTTATTTCACGGCTATGCCCCTGGTGTCCTC
>NZ_JBHVFF010000504.1:0-3229 GCF_042801895.1 Streptomyces sp. NPDC057543
GGCCCGGCAAAGACCGCCCCACCCCCATTCCAGCCCGCTACACTCCCCACACCCAAGCCGTTGACCAGCACGAATGAAGAAGTCCGGCTGGAGTACTAGGCCCGACGCTGTCCGACGACGGGTGAATGTCTACTGCTTCCCCCGGCACAACCGCGACCGTTCCATCGCCTTGTGGTCCACGCAGGAGGAACGGCGGGCCAGGCAACGGTTCTGTAGGCAGGCAACGACCGCTCGCCGCCTGGTGAACGCGGCCTCCGGTGAGCTCGCACCCGAAGCCGCGGACACCGTGGACGTGCCTCCGCCGCGCCATCGGCACAGCTCGATCTGGATGGTGTGACTGGCCGTGGCAGTCACGTGAGCGAGGGCGTCAACGGCCCCTTCGCCCTCGCCGAACGGTTCAAAGCTGTCGCAGACGAACCGACGCGATGAACCCGGCCCATGCGCCTCGCTGTACGGCGAGGTGGCGGCCATGCGGCTGCTTCGAGTCTCGTACGCCCACGGCCGGGTGCAGGTCAGCGACCTCGACGCATTCGGTACCGCTCCCACCGCTGTACGACGACTTGAACCAATGAGCACGTTGGGTATCCATTACAACTCCTCGCAAACTCGGTTCAGGAGCACAGCAGACGACTTGATGTCCAATGCCTGTGCGCGCAAGTACTCGAACGCCAACTTATAGCGCGCCAGTTCCTGCGGCTTCTCCATGAAGAGCCCGCCGCCGATGATGTCCACGTACACGACGTCGAGTTCGGGCGCAGGGCCACCGAGGACGACGAAACTGCCCACCGCTGCGGCGTGGGCACCCGCTTCGAACGGCAGTATCTGAACGGTGACGTGTGGCTGGGTGGTCTGCTTGCAGAGGTGCTTCAACTGCTCACGCATGACGTCGCGGCCACCCACGATGCGTCGGATGACTGCCTCATCAATCACTGCCCAGATGTGCGGCGGTTCGGTCCGAGCGAGGAGTTCCTGCCGCTTCATGCGGATGTCCACCATGTGGTGGATCTCCTGGTCGGTGCACCTCATCTCCGAGGCGCGATGCACAGCCTCTGCATACGCGCGCGTCTGAAGCAGGCCGGGCACGTACATACAGGCGTAGTGGTCTTCGCTGACCACTTCGTCTTCCAGGGTCAGCATGAGGTTCATCGACTCGGGGATGGGGTCCGCGAGCGAGCGCCACCAGCCTTGGATGCGGGCTCCCTTGGCCAACTCGACCAACGACGCACGTTCCCGATCCGAGGCGCCGTATTCACGGCATAGGGCTTCGACTGCTGGCCACTTGACGGCACCCTCCTTCCTCTCGTAGCGGCTCAACGTTGCCTTGGAGATGCCGACCAGAGCTCCGGCCTCTTCCAACGTGAGGCCCTTGCGCTCACGGAGACGACGCAGATCCGCGCCGAGTTGGCGTCTACGGGTGGTTGGTCCGACTGGCATGGCTGTGGTCCTTCGTGTTGATCCCCAAGAGCGTGCATCGTGCGGAGTGCATCGAGCAAGACAGCGCACTGTGGGGGCGCGCGCCCGTCCGTGTGCTCCCACAGGTTCAATGTGAGAGTTCCATTTTGAGAGTTCCACTGTCATCGTTTGAGAGGCATTGGGTACTCATAGTGACCAATCGGTGGCGGAGGAGTGATCGGCTTGGATGAGTGTCGTTTCGGAGTGGACAGAAAGGCATGGGATCTAGCGTTCCTTGCCGAAGCGGAGGAGCTCGCCGGACTGAGGCGGGTACTGCGGTTACACCTGGAGCTCTGGGGGCTGCCCGGAGTCGTCTACGCGGCGCAGATCTGCGTCACCGAGATGGTCGCGAACGTGGTCAGGCACGTAGGCCCCGGGACTCCGTCCAGTCTCGCCGTATCCATGAACGGCGACCGTCTTCGCATCGAGGTAAGCGATCCCGATCTGCGAGCACTTCCTACGCTCATCAGGGCGGCGGGGGAGGGCGAGGCGGGGCGAGGAATAGCTCTTGTGGATGGTGTTGCCGATCGTTGGGGCGTCATCCTACGCGGTGACTCCAAGGTCACGTGGTGCGAGCTGACCACCGGCCTGCGGTCAGCGAACGATCACGTCGATAGTCACCAAGTCGCCAAGGCGGAAGCGGTATTAGCGCTCTGTGGACTTGGCTCCGTCCCGGTGACCTCCCGTCATGAACGACTGGGCCTGGCCTTGGGGAGGGAGATGGCGGTCGACCTGATCACCAACCTCCTCCACTGGCTCCGAGCCCACGGTTGCGATCCGGACGAGGCCCTCGATTGCGCGCAAGCGCATTTCGAGGCCGAGGCGGCTGATCCGGCGTGAAGCAACCTTCGCCCGAAGAACTTGTCAAAATCGCCGAAGTGTTGGATGACCTTGAAGCAGACTGTGATGGACAGAGTCGTACAACCTGTGGTGCGTCGTGTGTGCTGCTCAGCACTGTGGCTTCCTGCCGGGAGGAGGGCGGCCGGCCCACCGGCTTCGACCTGGCGCGTTACGCGCGCAGGAATGAAGTCGAACGGCTGATCAACAAGTTGAAGCTCAATCGGGCTGTGGCCACGCGATTCGATAAGAGAACCTACGTGGTTCACAGGACAGTCGCCGTCGCTGCGATCCGCCTCTGGCTCCGGTCGTGGTCCCGTCGGATAGAGACTCATGTGCGATCGGGGTGTCCGGCGGGTGCCGGACACCTCGTCCTCTGAAGCCTGGGGAATGCTCCAGGGGCCGAATCCGCGTTGCGTCCGCCGTGGTGGTACAGCCCCTCAGCGGAGATCGTCAGCCTTCACCGAAACCGCGGAACGTGCTTGATTCGTCTGCCGCGTCGGCGTGGTCGGCGAAGTCCATGTTGGCGGAGATCTCGGCATACCACGGGACTGGAACCCGGAACGTCCGGCCGGGCTCGTTGCACAGGTCGACCGCCAGGAGCGGCTGCGATGGGGCAGTCATGGCAGTCGCATCTGCGACGAACAGCTCAACGAGCTGATCGTCTTCCTCGGCTGCCGCGTTCTCATCGATCAGCGCCTGAATGCTCACCTTGGCGTAGCGGGGATCGCTGACGTACGTGGCATTGGGGTACTTGTCTGTGGCGTCGAGGGTCAAGGCCCAGGAACGTCCGCACCCCGGCGCCCAGTTGCGCATCACGGACGCCGACGGGCTGCGGCTGACCGCGTTCGCCACCAACACCACGAGTTCCCCGATCTCCGCCCTCGAGCTACGACACCGTCAGCGGGCCCGGGCCGAGGACCGCATCCGACACGCCCGT
>NZ_JBHVFF010000505.1:0-3218 GCF_042801895.1 Streptomyces sp. NPDC057543
GGCCGGCACCCGGCGAAGACGACCCGCATCCAAAAGGGCGCGGCCCTGCCCTCGGACGCGGACATCCGCACCTGGTGCACCGTCTGTGACGCGGGCGACCAGGCCGACGATTCGATCGCCACTGCCCGCGCCGTCGACTCGATGTACATGGAGTGGCGCCGCCTGCACCAGGGCGGCATGCGTCAGGTCCAGCAGGACTGGTACACCCTCCGCGAGCAGACCCGCCACTGCCGCGTCTACCTCTCCAACGTGCCGCCCGGCTTCCTCCAGGCACCGGCGTTCGCGACCGCCCTCATGAACCAGATCACCACCTTCCAGGGCACCCCCAACGACGTCGCCGAAGCCGTCGCTGCCCGGGTCGCCCGCTCCCGGTTCCTCTACGAAGGCGGCCACTGCTATGTCGTTCTCATGGAGGAATCCGTCCTGCGCTACCGCACCGCCGACCCCGACGCCATGCGCGGGCAGCTGCGGCACCTCCTGGCCGTGATGCCGCTGGCGTCACTCTCGCTGGGGATCATCCCGTTCACCGCGCAGCGCACCGTGTGGCCGCTAGAGGCGTTCTACGTCCACGACGACACCATGGCCGTGGTGGAGACGCTGACGGCGGAGATCAGGGTGACGCAGCCGCGCGAGCTCGCCGACTACGCGAAGGCGTTCGCCGGCCTCGCGGAGATGGCCGTCTACGGGGACACAGCCCGTGCGCTCATCCAGGCCGCGATCGACGCTCTGTAGTGAACCTCCGCAATTCTCCGCAACTTTGTTGAGGGCACGGTTCGTGGCTGCGTAGCGTCGAAGGTACCGACGGACCACCAGCCGGAGAGGCGGGGCCCCCTTGCGCACACACCGACAGAACCGCCCCGGCCCCGGAGGGCCGCGGCCTCCAGCTGCCCGCCTACGGCGTTCCTTCCTCGGCTCTGCTGGCCCGCGCGGACCGGGGCTTCGCCCGGTTCCTCGCCCAGCGGGCCGAGGACCAGGACGACGGGGCCGACGGCGGCGAAGACACCCATCGGTGACCGTCGGCCAACCGGGCGACCTTGGGGCAGGCCGGCCTGCCCCAACTGCCGTCCCCTGCCCACGCTGGCAGCGCGCGTCATGTGGCTGCGCGGACCACGCGTCACCGGGGTCTGGTGAGGCCGGACTCGAGATCGCTCACGGAATGTGTGCCAGATCCCGAGAACGGGCAGCAGCTCGGTGAGCGGACACGCGTCGGTGAGGGCGGCGCGGCGGAGTGACCAGGACGTGTCGCAGCGGTGCGCACCCGGCCGGAGAGGCGAGGCTGGGACAGTGACGACGACCTGCTGAATGCGTACGGGCAGCCGCTGTTCGAGGAGGCGCCCGCCAGGCGGTGCGCGAGACCCTGGCGCACCACATGGCCGACAGCGGTCCGCGCGTCCGCATCGTTGACCGGCGTCAGGCCCTGCTCGACAACCGGGGCCTGCAGTCGTCGTGACTCATGACGGCGAGGAATCGAATGGTGCGTCGTCCGTACGGCCAGTTCCGAGAGTGCGTCGTGGGCTCTGCGGGGCCGGGATGGGGGCTCCAAGCACTCCACGGGCTCGCAGCTCGCTGAGGTCTGGGAGATGGATGCCGGGCAGTGCGTCGAGAAACGTCGGCCTCGGCGGCACGGACGCCATGAGCGGGAGCCTCGGGGCCTTGGCCAAGGGCGCAGCGGTCGGTCACGGTGATCATCGTAAGGGCCCGAGGTTGCGCCTCTGGTCGCACTCCTGGTCGCGCCTCACGTCGCGCTTCCGGTCGCGCCTCTGGTCGCACCGGAAGCCATCGCCGAGGACGGCTCCGCAAGGCCGTGACCTGGGAGACAAGGGGGCTTTTGGCGAGCTCACAGGACGCCGACTACTTCCAATACGGGGTGTCCGCTCCCGTCGGAAGTCTTGAAGGAGTCTGAGGGCAGGGCGGTCTGTTCGATTCGGTGTGGTGGTTCCGCGGGCGTCGGGATGGATGTCTCGACTACTTCCGGCACGTGATGCCTCTGCAGGGACCGGCGCTGTCCCGGCGTCTTCGGAGCCGCCATGACCGTTCGACAGTTCACTCGTTGGGGTTGGTGGTGCGAGCCCGCTGCACGGTGACCTCTTGCAAGCTTCGGGTCCTGGAGACCTGGGACGGACCGAGGCCCGTGCGACGCGCTGGTGTCACGAACGGCTAGTGAGAGGGAGGACCAGTTGCCCCGTGTGGGTGTGAGTCCTGGTATTGGAACGCCGCGTGGCCCGCTTGCGCTCGTACCGGCGCAGCCGACAGCACGATGGGGAGGGTGAATTGACCGTCTACTGCGGGATCGACTGGGCCGAGGGGCACCACGACGTCGCCCTGGTCGACGACGCGGGCACCGTGGTCGCCAAGTGCCGAATCGGTGACGACGCGGCTGGCTACCAGGAGCTCCTGGGGCTGCTGGCGGGGCACGGCGATACGCCGGAGGCTCCGATACCGGTCTGCATCGAGACCGGCCGGGGGCTGCTGGTCGCGGTCCTGCGGCAGGGAAAGCGGCAGGTCTTCGCGGTCAACCCGCTGGCCGCGTCACGCTACCGGGAACGGCACGGCGTCTCCCGCAAGAAGTCCGACCCGGGGGACGCCAAGGTCCTGGCGAACATCCTGCGGACCGACATGCACGAGCACCGGCCGCTGCCGGACGACACCGACCTCGCCAAGGCCGTTGCGGTCCTGGCCCGAGCACAGCAAGACGCGGTCTGGTCCCGGCAGCAGCTGACCAACCAGCTGCGTTCCTTGCTGCGGGAGTTCTACCCGGCCGCCCTGGAGGCGGTCGCCGGATGGCAGAACGGGCTCTGCCGTCCGGAGGCCCGCGCGATCCTCGCCGTGGCGCCCACTCCCGGCAAGGCGGGCCGGATCACGCACAAGCAGCTCTGCGCAGCGCTCAAGCGCGCCGGCCGCAAGCGCGGTATCGAGGCGGAGGCCGACCGGTGGCGGGAAGTCTTCAAAGCGCCGCACGCCCGTCATCCGGAGTTCGTGGAGGACGCGTTCGGCAGGCAGATGCTCGGCCTGTTGCGGCAGCTCGATGCCGCCTGCCGCACCGTTGACGACCTCACCGAGGCGAGCGAGGAAGCGTTTCGGCAGCACCCGTCTGCCGAGGTGATGCTGAGCTTTCCCGGCATGGGCGTCCAGCTCGGCGCCCGCGTCCTCGCCGAGATCGGCGACGATCCAACCCGGTTCGCCGACATCCGAGCGGTGAAGGCGTACTCCGGCGCGGC
>NZ_JBHVFF010000506.1:0-3151 GCF_042801895.1 Streptomyces sp. NPDC057543
GCCTCGTACTGGCCGTACGCACCGTCGGCTTCCTGATCGCGGTGCCCGTCGGCGGTGTCCTCGCCGACCGCTGGTCGCGCCGCTCCGTCGTGCTGTGGTCCTCGCTCGCCGCCGCCGTCGCCCTTGCCGATCGTGCGCGGTTCGCGCGGGACCAGCGTCGGGTTCACGTTGTTGCGGACGACGTCCGCCGTGATGACGACGCGGGCGACGTCCTTGCGGGACGGTACCTCGTACATCACGGACTGGAGGACCTCCTCCATGATGGCCCGCAGGCCACGCGCGCCGGTGCCGCGCAGGATCGCCTGGTCGGCAATGGCCTCCAGGGCCGGGCGGTCGAAGTCCAGCTCGACACCGTCGAGTTCGAACAGTCGTTGATACTGCTTCACCAGCGCGTTGCGCGGCTCGACGAGGATCTGCAGCAGTGCCTCACGGTCCAGGTTGTGGACCGAGGTGAGGACGGGCAGCCGGCCGATGAACTCCGGGATCATCCCGAACTTCACCAGGTCCTCCGGCATGACCTCCTGGAACTGGTCGCTCGCCTCGATCTCGCGCTTGGAACGGATCGTCGCGCCGAAGCCGATGCCCTTGGCACCCGCCCGCGACTCGATGATCCTCTCCAGGCCGGAGAAGGCACCGCCCACGATGAACAGCACGTTCGTCGTGTCGATCTGGATGAACTCCTGGTGCGGGTGCTTCCGTCCGCCCTGCGGCGGTACGGAGGCGGTGGTGCCCTCCAGGATCTTCAACAGGGCCTGCTGGACGCCCTCGCCGGAGACATCGCGGGTGATCGACGGGTTCTCGCTCTTGCGGGCGACCTTGTCGATCTCGTCGATGTAGATGATCCCCGTCTCGGCCTTCTTGACGTCGTAGTCCGCGGCCTGGATCAGCTTCAGCAGAATGTTCTCGACGTCCTCGCCGACATAGCCGGCCTCCGTCAGCGCCGTCGCGTCGGCGATGGCGAACGGGACGTTGAGCATACGGGCCAGGGTCTGTGCGAGAAGCGTCTTGCCGGAGCCCGTGGGGCCCAGCAGCAGGATGTTGGACTTGGCCAGTTCGATGCCGTCGTCCCGGCCCTGGGCGCCGCCGTTCTCGCCCGCCTGGACCCGCTTGTAGTGGTTGTACACAGCGACCGAGAGGGCCTTCTTCGCGGGCTCCTGCCCGACGACGTACCCCTCGAGGAACTCGTAGATCTCGCGCGGCTTGGGGAGTTCCTCCCACCGCACCTCGGAGGTCTCCGCGAGCTCCTCCTCGATGATCTCGTTGCAGAGATCGATGCACTCGTCGCAGATGTACACACCGGGTCCCGCGATGAGCTTCTTCACCTGCTTCTGGCTCTTTCCGCAGAACGAGCACTTGAGCAGATCGCCGCCATCACCGATGCGTGCCACGAGGTGCTTCCCCTTCGCCTGGGAGCAGCTTGGTTCAGCGGCTCCTGGTGCCTCTATCCGACGGTACCTTGCCTGGCCCCCCGTTCGGGCCCCCCTTGGCACGGTTCACACGGCCGAGACCGGGCGAACCCACCGCGCCAAGGGGTGAAGGCCGATGTCAGACGGCCGTGGCCGTCTGCTTGCGGGTCGACACGATCTGGTCGACGAGACCGTAGGCGAGGGCTTCCTCGGCGGTCAGGATCTTGTCGCGCTCGATGTCGTCGCGGATCTTCTCCAGCGGCGTGGTGGAGTGCTTGGCCAGCATCTCCTCCAGCTGGGTGCGCATCCGCAGGATCTCGTTGGCCGCGATCTCCAGGTCGGAGAGCTGCTCCCGGCCGGTCTGCGAGGACGGCTGGTGGATCAGCACACGGGCGTTGGGCAGCGCCATCCGCTTGCCGGGCGTACCCGCGGCGAGCAGCACGGCCGCGGCGGAGGCCGCCTGGCCCATGCAGACCGTCTGGATGTCCGGCTTCACGAACTGCATCGTGTCGTAGATCGCGGTGAGCGCGGTGAACGAGCCGCCGGGGCTGTTGATGTAGATCGAGATGTCCCGGTCCGGGTCCATCGACTCCAGGCACAGCAGCTGCGCCATGACGTCGTTGGCGGAGGCGTCGTCGATCTGCACGCCGAGGAAGATCACGCGCTCCTCGAAGAGCTTCGCGTACGGGTCGTACTCACGCACGCCCTGCGAGGTGCGCTCCACGAAGCGCGGCACGATGTATCGGTTGTCCACCTGCGGGCCGGTGTAGAGGCCGCTCGCGGAGGCGCCGGGGAAGTT
This sequence comes from Streptomyces sp. NPDC057543, assembly GCF_042801895.1. Taxonomy (NCBI): domain Bacteria; kingdom Bacillati; phylum Actinomycetota; class Actinomycetes; order Kitasatosporales; family Streptomycetaceae; genus Streptomyces; species Streptomyces sp. NPDC057543. The sequence goes on from NZ_JBHVFF010000506.1 coordinate 2,206, forward strand.
GTTCATGTGGGTGTTCACCATCCTGGTGGCGTTCTGTGGCTGGGTGTCTCGGCGTACGAGAGGTGCGCGGGGCGGTGGAGCCGGATCCGGTGGGTGACCGGATCAGGCGCCGGTGCCACCGCCGCCCGGAACGCCCGATGCGACCGTGATGATCTCGTCGATGAGGCCGTACTCCTTGGCCTCCTCCGCGGTGTACCAGCGGTCGCGGTCACCGTCGCGGATGATCGTCTCGACCGTCTGACCGGAGTGGCGGGCGGTGATCTCGGCCATCCGCTGCTTGGTGCGCAGCAGGTACTGTGCCTGGATCTTGATGTCCGAGGCCGTACCGCCGATGCCGGCCGAGCCCTGGTGCATGAGGATGTCGGTGTTCGGGAGCGCGAAGCGCTTGCCCGGGGTGCCGCCGGTGAGCAGGAACTGGCCCATCGAGGCCGCCATGCCCATGCCGATGGTGACCACGTCGTTCGGGATGTACTGCATGGTGTCGTAGACCGCCATGCCGGCCGTCACCGAGCCGCCGGGGCTGTTGATGTAGAGGTAGATGTCCTTGTCCGGATCGGCGGCAAGGAGAAGCATCTGCGCCGTGATCTTGTTGGCGATCTCATCGTCGACCTGCTGGCCCAGGAAGATGATGCGCTCGCCGAGCAGTCGGCTGTAGACCTGGTCACCGAGGCCTCCACCGAAGGGGGACGGCTCTCCGGCGGCGTAGGGCATCAGATTCGTCACGTATCCACCTGCTCGTCTCTGACGGCTCCGGCCGTCTCAGCGTCTTCGTACCGGTGGGCGGGGACTCCCCTGCCCTTCCTACTCATGGACCCTAACGCGCAGGTAGGACAACGCCATCCCGCTTCCGCAACTGTTCGCTGGGAGCGCAAGGTCAGCAGTCCGCACAAGGGTTGTGGGGCACCGTACGCCATACGACGACGGGCTCCGGACGCACAGCGTCCGG
>NZ_JBHVFF010000507.1:0-2299 GCF_042801895.1 Streptomyces sp. NPDC057543
GTCGTCGTGGAGCCGGGCTTCTTCTGCCACCTGCAGGACGGGCTCGGCCGGGCGCGCCGGGCCACGAGGGCGAGCGCCTCGCGTTCCCCTACGCCGCAGAGGGCACCTGCCCTGCCCCCTGCGGCGTGAATTCGGAACGTGTCAGCGGTTGAACGACGAACCCAGTCGCGCGTCCGTTCCCACCGTCCCCAGCGTTCCGTGTCCGAAGCTGAACGAGCCCTTGGCGGTCACGCCGGAGGCCGTGGCCGGGAAGACCCACAGGGAGCCCGCGTCGGTGTTCTCGCCGGGGGCACCGACGGCCAGTTCGGCGCGGCCGTCACGGTTGGCATCGACCAGCCTGAGGGCGGCGCCGAACCCGTCGTCCGCCTCGGCCACCCCGGGGACGTTCGCCGTGTCCTGGTTGAAGCCCACCGTGCCGGTCCCGGTCGGGCCGGACACGGTGCCGGGGAGGACCAGGACCGAGCCCGCGTTCTTCTTCGTACCGATGTCCTCGTAGGGGACGCCGACGGCGATGTCGCCGTAGCCGTCCCCGTTCATGTCACCGATCGACAGCGACGCGCCGAATCCGTCGTGCACTTCGGCGACACCCGGGACACCGGCGCTGTCCTGGTTGAAGACCTTGGCCCGGTCGCCCCGCGGGCCGGTGGCGCTGCCCGGCACGTAGGTGATCATGCCGCCCAGGGCGAGCGGATAGTCCAGATCACTGTCGTAGCCCTCGACCGTGCGGCCCACGACGAGGTCGGCGTACCTGTCACCGTTGATGTGGCCGGCCGTGATGGTCTCGCCGCCCTGGAGACGGTAACCGTTCGCCCGGTTGACGACGGTGTACTTCTCGCTGAGGCCGGTGGCACCGCCGTTACGGATGAGGATGCGCCGGGCGTCGAACTCGTAGTCGTCGTGGACGACGGCGGCCAGGTCGTCGCGGCCGTCGCCATTGAAGTCGCCCGCGGCAAGGTCCAGGTAGCGCAGGTCGTCCATGTCCCGGATCTCCCTGACGGGAGCGGCCGCGCTGCCGTCGCGTTCGAACGGGCCGGACAGGATGTGGGTGTTGCCCATTCCCAGGGTGACGACGTCCAGGGCGCCGTCGCCGTCGAAGTCGCCGACGGCGGCCTTGCCGCCGATCTCGTCGTACAGTTCGTCGCCCGTCAGGAGAGTCGCACCACCCGACAGTCCGTGCGCGCCGCCCCAGATGACGGTGAGCGAACCGGCGGACTTGAACGAGCCGATCTTCTCCTTCGGCGCGCCGACCACGAGGTCGCTGTACCCGTCCTGGTCCAGGTCGGCGGAGACCATCGAGCTGCCGAACGCGTCACCTGCCTCGGCGGTGTCCGGGATTCCGGGCGAGTCCTGGGTGAAGACCTGCTTGGTGGAGGTCTGCAGACCGCTCCTGGAGCCGTACAGCACACCCACGTACCCGGCCTTGGCCTTGCCCCCGACGGTGGCACCGGGCGCGGTGAACGCCACGTCCGGGTAACCGTCCCCGTTGAAGTCGTCGCGTCGCGGGGTCGGGACGGGCACGGCCGCCGCAGGGGTCGCGGAGGCTGTCACGGGGGCCGGCGTCGACGCCTGGGCCGCGGCGGGGAAGGTGGTTACGGCGGCCGCCACGGCGATGGCGAGGACCACGGATATTCCTGGAGCGCGGGTTGCCACGTGAACTCCTTCGTTCAGGATGGGGGGTGTGCGGTGCGCCGGCACTGTGCAGACTCAGACCGGCACACGCGGCCGAGGGTTGTGCTCCGGGCCGGGGCCCGTCACAGCTCGTCCACGCCAAGGAGGTTGAGCCCTTCGGGCTCGGCCTGGCGGCCGTGCCGTAGTCGGTTCCGTGAGTGCCGACGAGTTAGGGCCGCCCGGCTCCTCCTTGACCGCTTCATCGCCGACGCCGGCCGCGTCGTCCCTCTGGAGGCGGTATGGGCGCACGGGGCCCTGGCGTCGGGGGACTGTCGGCCCGGGCGCAGCGACCTCGACCTCGTGGCCCTCACGGAGTCGGCGGTCAGCGACTCCACGGGACGCCGACTCAAGCTTCCGCGCAGCACGTTGATCGCGGATGTGCCGATGGCTGCGACGCCGCACTGCTCGTACATGGTGCGGTCGCAGCTCTCGGAAGCGGTCCGTGACCACGTGATCTGGCCACAGGAGCGGTTGTTCGAGCGGCCGGTCACGGCGCTCGGCCGAAAGGGAGTTGAGTACGGGCGGGCCGGCGCTGTATCGCGGATGTGCCGATGGCTGCGACGCCGCACTGCTCGTACATGGTGCGGTCGCAGCTCTCGGAAGCGGTCCGTGACCACGTGATCTGGCCACA
>NZ_JBHVFF010000507.1:2399-3144 GCF_042801895.1 Streptomyces sp. NPDC057543
GGAGCGGTTGTTCGAGCGGCCGGTCACGGCGCTCGGCCGAAAGGGAGTTGAGTACGGGCGGGCCGGCGCTGTTCGGCCCGGGGCCCGGCGGGCTCGTCCCGGAGGTGTCCGCACGACGCCGCGCGACGGCCGCCGGATCTCCTCCTGGCCACCGGACGGACTCACCGGGGACGGCGAATACAGCAGTCAGGCAGCTGCTTCCTACCCGGCGGCCACGGCCAGCAGGGCGAACGCGGCGAGGGACAGGGCCGTCCGGACCCGGTGGAGGGTGTTCCAGCGGGACTCGAACGCCTCGCGGGCCGCGCCGTCGTCACCGCCCTCGGACTCCGCGAGCGCTTTGTTCAGCGGGATGTTCCCGGCGATCGTGACCAGGTGGCTCCCGACCGCGCAGACCAGCGCCGCCACGGCGAGCGCCCGGTCCGTGCCGTCGTCGGCCCCGGCGACCGCGGCGGCAGGGAAGGCGATCACGCCGAGGAAGAGGACCAGGAAGACCGGTCCGGGCACCTTCTCGTTGAAGCGGCGCATCGCGGCCGCGAACCGTTCGTCCGGCAGTGCGGCGATGCCGGGCATGACCGCTGTCAGGAAGGTCAGCAGGAAGCCCGCGTAGAGGCCGGTCGTGATGACGCCGAGCACGAGGAGCAGGGCGGGGAGAGAGGACATGGTGCACATCATGGCGTCGGCGGGCGGGCCGCACAGCCGACTTTCACAGGATCGCACGGCCGGAGGCGGAGGGCGGGCCGCGGGG
>NZ_JBHVFF010000508.1:0-3141 GCF_042801895.1 Streptomyces sp. NPDC057543
GCGTACTACAGGTACTGCCCGGTATTCGCCACCGTGTCGATGGAGCGACCGGTGTCCGCGCCCTGCTTTCCGGTGACGAGCGTGCGGATGAAGACGATCCGCTCGCCCTTCTTGCCGGAGATGCGGGCCCAGTCGTCCGGGTTCGTGGTGTTCGGCAGGTCCTCGTTCTCCTTGAACTCGTCCACGCATGCCTGGAGGAGATGGGAGACGCGAAGGCCCTTCTGGCCCTGGTCGAGGAAGTCCTTGATGGCCATTTTCTTGGCCCGGTCGACGATGTTCTGGATCATCGCGCCGGAATTGAAGTCCTTGAAGTAGAGAACTTCCTTGTCGCCGTTGGCGTACGTGACTTCGAGGAAGCGGTTCTCCTCGGACTCGGTGTACATCCGCTCGACGACGGACTGGATCATCGCGTGCGTGGCGGCTTCCTTGGAGCCGGTGTGCTCCGCGAGGTCATCCGCGTGCAGGGGCAGCGAAGGCGTGAGGTACTTCCCGAAGATGTCCTTCGCGGCCTCCGCGTCGGGGCGCTCGATCTTGATCTTCACGTCGAGGCGACCGGGGCGCAGGATCGCTGGGTCGATCATGTCCTCGCGGTTGGAGGCGCCGATGACGATGACGTTCTCCAGGCCCTCGACGCCGTCGATCTCGGCGAGCAACTGGGGGACGATGGTGTTCTCCACGTCCGAGCTGACGCCGGATCCCCGGGTACGGAAGAGGGACTCCATCTCGTCGAAGAAGACGATGACGGGGGTGCCCTCACTCGCCTTCTCGCGGGCGCGCTGGAAGACCAGGCGGATGTGCCGCTCGGTCTCGCCGACGTACTTGTTGAGGAGTTCGGGGCCCTTGATGTTCAGGAAGTAACTCTTGCCCGCGGGCTGGCCGGTGACTTCGGCGACCTTCTTGGCAAGGGAGTTGGCCACTGCCTTGGCGATGAGCGTCTTGCCGCAGCCGGGCGGCCCGTAGAGCAGGATGCCCTTCGGCGGCCGCAGTTCGTGCTCCTTGAAGAGGTCGGGGTGGAGGTAGGGGAGCTCGACCGCGTCCCGGATCAGCTCGATCTGGTCGCCCAGGCCGCCGATCTTGCCGTAGTCGATGTCCGGCACCTCTTCGAGGACGAGCTCTTCGACCTCGCTCTTGGGGACCACTTCGTAGACGTAGCCGGACCTGGGTTCGAGCAGCAGGGCGTCGCCGGGGCGGATGGTGGCGTCCAGCAGCGGCTCCGCGAGCCGTACCACCCGTTCCTCGTCGGTGTGTCCGATGACCAGGGCGCGCTCGCCGTCCTCAAGGATTTCCTTGAGGGTGACGATGTCCCCGGCCCGCTCGAATTCCATGGCGTCGACCACGTTGAGCGCTTCGTTGAGCATGACTTCCTGGCCGCGCCGGAGGTCGTCGAGCTCGACGCTGGGGCTGACATTCACCCGGAGTTTGCGGCCTCCGGTGAAGATGTCGCAGGTGCCGTCCTCGTTGCCCTGCAAAAACACGCCGAAACCGGCCGGCGGCTGTGCGAGCCGGTCGACTTCTTCCTTGAGGGCCACGATCTGGTCGCGGGCCTCGCGGAGTGTGTTGGCGAGCCGCTCGTTCTGCGCGGACACGCCTGCCAGGTTGGTCTGCAACTCGACGATCCGCTCTTCGAGAATCCTCGTATGGCGCGGAGAGTCGGCGAGCTTACGTCGCAGGACGGCGATTTCCTGCTCGAGATAGGCGACCTGGCCGGCTGGGTCTTCGGACCCCCGCCCGGGCCGGATGCCGCGGTTGATGTCGTCGTCGTGGGCTGCCACGGTCCTCACCTCCTCCAAGGGGAGCTGGACGCTTCCTGACCCTACCTGGGTGGGTGATGATTGAAACCCCTAGATCACAAAGACTGCGGGGCGTGTCCGATCCTCACCCTTGCGTTCCCCCTCGTGAGAGGGGAATACCCACCCTTCAACATCGGAAAGCGGCCGGTTGTATCGTCGAACCGTTCAACACCCGTCAGGGCTGGCTTCTTTTGGTTCGGATACGCAGGGAACGGCAGGAAAAATGACCGTGCAGCAGGACGCTCCCACCGGTAGCGACACTCAGGACCTGGAGGTCTGGATCGACCAGGACCTGTGCACGGGGGACGGGATCTGCGTGCAGTACGCACCCGAGGTGTTCGAGCTGGACATCGACGGCCTGGCGTATGTGAAGAGCGGCGACGACGAGCTGCTGCAGGACAAGGGCGCGACCACACCCGTACCGCTTCCGTTGCTTCAGGACGTCGTCGATTCGGCCAAGGAGTGCCCGGGCGACTGCATCCATGTACGTCGCGTTTCGGACCGGGTCGAGGTGTACGGTCCCGAGGCCGCCTGATCCGGCGGTTGCGGGCGGGCGGGCACGCACGGTGACCGCTCAGGCACTTCCGGTGCCGGCCCGGGTGGTGCGGACGAAGGCACCGCCCTGCCACCGCCAGGTGACCTTCTCCTGCTGGTCGGGACAGCAGCGGGGTACGTCGGCCGAGGAATAGCCGAACAGGGTGGCAAAGACGGCTCCGTCACGCACCGCGAAATCGCCGATGCTCATCTGCTGGGCGGGGTCCACCAGGGTCGCCACGATCCGGGGTGCGGCCCCGTTTCCCTGTGTGAGGACGTAGACACCGCTGGGCGGGGTGCCGGAGCCGGCCGCGCAGTGGACCACGGCGACGGTTTCGGGGCGGCCGTCGCCGTCGAGGTCGCCGGGCGCCTGTTGGGCCACGGTGCTCTCCGTCCCGCCGCATTCCAGGGGGTAGGCCGCCCGCTGTGGATCGGGGGCGGCGACGGGCGCGGTGCCGTGCTGCGCGGTGGTCCGGTGAGGGGTCGAGGCGGAGGCGGTGGGGTCCGGCTGGAGCATGCCGGCTGCCGCGACGACGGCGGCCATCGCTGTCGCGGTGGCGAGCCAGTGGAGCGGCTTGGTGTCGGTGTGCGCGAGGTCCGGGAGCTCGGAGGTCTGCACGCGGGAAGTCTCCTGTGGTTCCTGTGGATCGGGATGCCTGGTCGGGCGGTGCCACCGGTGGGACGTCCGCGGTGGTGCGGGGTGGCCAGCATCGTGCCACACCTCACAGAACAGAGGAACGGTGGGGTCGGCCACGGATGCGTGTCCGTACGGGCAACGAGGGGACGCCGCCGCCGAGTTCCCGGGTCGGTCCGGGAA
>NZ_JBHVFF010000509.1:0-3135 GCF_042801895.1 Streptomyces sp. NPDC057543
CAACCCCACTGCTGCGACAGCGGGTTGGTGCAGGTCTTCCACCTCCACTCGAACCAACAGCGCCTCACGGCGCAAACGGAATGTGTGCCAGAACCTAGAAGCGAGAGCACTTGTCGGTGGGTTTCGGCATCACTCGCTGTCCGAAGAGCGCATGAAAGTTGATGAGAAGTAAGAGCACCCGCTGTGGTGCGGTGCACCTGCCCTCCTACGAGACCCATGCCGGAACGTACGCTGCGATCATGGATGACCCTGTGCTCACCGCCCGCGAACTGGTGCGGGACCGATTTCCCGCCGCCAAGGCAGCGTTCCTCGCCGGCAGCGTGCTGACCGACCGCCGGACGCCCACATCTGATCTGGACATCGTGGTCCTCTTGGACGGGCCGCCCGCGCCTAACCGGGAGAATCTGGTGTACCGCGGCTGGCCGGTGGAGCTGTTCGTGCATACCGAGGCCGTCTGGCACAGCTTCGCCGACCAGGAGACCGCGAAGCGGAGTTCGCCTCTGCTCGCCATGTGTGCTGACGGCATGCTCCTGGTAGACACGGATGGGCTGGGCGCTTCGCTCCAGGACGAGGCGCGAAGGCGTTGGGCCGCGGGCCCGCCGCCGCTCTCGGACCGTGAGCGCGACTACCAGCGCTATGTCCTGACCGACTTGCTCGACGACCTGCGTGGCTGCGCGGACCCTGCGGAGCGGGTGTACTTGGTCTCGCACATGCTGCAGCGTGCCTCGGAGCTGGTCCTGCTGGTCGGCGGGCACTGGCTCGGCGGAGGCAAGTGGTTGTCGCGGCGGCTGGCTGCGGCCGACCCCGGGGTGCACCGCGCGTTGTCCGAAGCTGCCGCGCAGGCGATCGCCGGGGATGCGAAGGTCTTCGCCGCGGTCATGGCAGAGGTGCTAGACCAGTTTGGCGGCCCCCTGTGGGACGGGTACGCCATCCGGTGAGTCGGTGGGGCGCGATCACACCAGCACAGGGGTATGACTGCGCTCAGCCAGCTGAGGCATGATGTTCGGCTCGGGCTCGGGTGGTGGCGAGTCGGTAGGAGTCGGTGCCGGTCTCGATGATGTTGCCGCCGAAGGTGAGGCGGTCGACGATGGCCGCGCAGAGGCGGGGGTCGGTGAAGGTCTTCGTCCAGCCGGAGGACGATTCGTTCGAGGCGATCGCCACGCTGTTCTTTTCCTCCCGCTCAGTCAGAACCTGGAAGAGGAATTCAGCGCCACGGCGGTCGAGTTCCATGTAGCCGAGCTCGTCGATGCACAAAAGATCAACGCGGCCGTAGCGGGCGATGGTCTTGGTCAGCTGCTTCTCATCGGCGGCCTCGACAAGCTCGTTGACCAGCTTGGTCGCGAGGACGTATTTGACTCGGTAGCCGGCCATCGCGGCCTCGGTGCCGAGCGCGATCAGCAGGTGGGACTTGCCGGTGCCGGAGTCGCCGATGAGGCAGAGCGGCAGGCTCTTCTTGATCCATTCACACTTGGCAAGGGTCTGAATCAACGCGGCGTCGATGTTCGGGTTGGCGTCGAAGTCGAACTTGCGGAGCGACTTGTCGCGGGGGAACCCGGCGGCCTTGATCCGGCGCTCGGAACGTCGGCGGGCCCGGTCGTCGCACTCGGCCAGCAACAGCTCGGAGAGGAAGCCGAGGTAGGACACCTGCTCGCGGCCGGCGGTTTCGGCGAGTTCTGGGAACTGGGATCGGATGGTCGGCAGCCGCAGCATCCGGCATGCCTGGTCGACTGCCGCGGTGGCAGCCTGCTCGGTGAGTCCTCGCTGGCGGGGAATGGTCATGGTCGTTCTCCTTCAGGATGTGGGGCGGTCCGGCCGGTGGAGTCGCAGCATCTGGTCGTAGTGGGCGACCGAGGGAAGGGGCCGCTTGTCGGGAGGCAGGTGCACCAGGCGGCGCGAGGTCAGGGACGTGACCTTTGACCGGCTGGCCGTGGGCGCCGAAATCAGTAAAGGTGCGGGAGATCTTCGGGACCGGGGCGGCCGGAGCCGGTGTCGACGGCCGCCCCGCAGGCATGAGGGGTGTCCTGGTCGGGCCGGACGGGGTCAGCGGGCGGCGAGGGCAGCGCGCTGGTCCTGTTCGGTGGCCGCTTGGTCAGGCGAGGAATCGGGGGAGTCGTCGATGGGCCACTGGTGCCGGCAGTCGGGTGCGGGGCAAAGGTGTACGCGCTGCCCGGTCACGCGGTCGTAGTCGAGTCCGCGGCTGGGGCGCCCGCAGGCCGGGCAGTGGACGGGGTCGCCGAGGTCCTGGGCGTACATCCAGGTGACGGGGAGCGCGCCGGGCGTGTCCTGCGGCACGTTGCGGAGTCGCCAATCCGCGCGGGTGGGGTAGGAGACGAACCGGCCCAGTTTCGGCTGATGCTGTCGGCGAGGACGTGGCCGTCGAACGCGCGCAGGCGCTGCCCGCAGATGTGGCGGTAGTAGGCGCTCGTGACGGCCAGGACCTCGCGAGCAGGCGGGTGGCCGATGAAGAGCAGGTCGCCGTCCTCCCCGAGTTCGGTCACGAGCAGCCCCCGCAAGGTGAAGCTGACGTGGTCGACGGTCGGGACGAACACGGCCGCCTCCATGTCGTAGCGGTCCTCGGGGATCGTGGCCGACGCCGAGATCCCGATTCGGCAGCGACCAGTTTCCTCGTGGTCAGGGACACCACTACCCAGTAGCACCACTCCGGAGCGCCGCGCCTGGCCCCTTCCCGGCCGGGCACGGCGCTCCCCTTTTCACCAAGGAGTCACACAGGTCCACCGGCACCGCAGCGAGCCCAGCAACTGCTGGCGCAGCTGGAGCGGTACGGGTCTCGCGAGAACGGGGGTGGTGTGGGCCCGGGTGCGGCCGGTGGTCGGCGTCGTCCTGGCGGCCGGCGCGGCGCGTTCACGCGTCGGCACCTGCTCGCCGAAGCCCGACGTCACCTCGCCTACGCCCTGCGCGGCCGACCTCACCAGCCGGGTTTGGACGAACAGATCGTGCAGGCGGTGGTCGACGACTACATCCGCCCCGTCGGGCGGGGCCGGATGATGACCGCCGACCTGCGCGCCCTGGACCCGCGCGACACCGAGGGCCAGGCCGCGCTGCGCCCGCTGCCCCATAATCGGTCCGCGCCCCCGTACGAGCGGGTCCGCCTCGCTGCACCAGCGCACTGGCGCG
>NZ_JBHVFF010000510.1:0-3108 GCF_042801895.1 Streptomyces sp. NPDC057543
ATCCTCAGCTCGGTGCTCCGCCGGGCCGGCGAGGCGTCGGCCCGGCGGGAGACTGCCGGCACGGCACCGGCCCGGCCCGGCCGAGAGCGGTGACCCCCCTCCCGGGGCCGCCCCCGGGGAACGCGCCCCCGAGGCCAGGACCGGCCACCTCGGCACGTCGCGGCCGCACACGGGAGGCCCGGCAGTTCGTCGTCGCCGTCCTGCTCGCCGTGCTCACCGTCATCGGCGGCGCCCCCGCAGCCGCCGGATCCGCGCTCCCCGCCCGGCCGTTCGCGGGTGTGCCGCCCTCCGCCGCGTCCTCACCCGGCGCCCATCAGCCGACCCTGCACAGCGACCGGACCGCCCGCACCGGCACCGCCCACGACACCCACCGCACCCACATCCGCACGGCCACGGCGACCGACGGCCCGGTGCCGACTCCCCCGCCCCGGCCCAGGGCCGGGGCCGACCACGCCCGTACCGCGCACCATCTCCCGCCGCCCGGCCCCGACATCCTGCTGCCCGGCGCACCGGGTATCCGCGTACCGCACCAGGCGCACCGACAAACACCCGCCGCGCCCTCTCGTGCCACCGACCGTTTCCGCGTCACGCTGCCCGGCGTACGCGGGCCTCCGAGGACGGCCGTTCACCGGCCACCGGTCCTGCCACCGGTCCCGTCCCACACGCACGCCGTGCCGTCCCCGCCGAGGTGAGGGCGTCCGGCGCCCCCTCGGAGGAAATCCATGACTCGCGCCACCACGGTGCGAGCGGTTCTGGCTGCGGCCGTCCTGCTCGTCTCCGTGCTCATCACGCTGACCATGTCACCCAGACTCGGCCTCGACCTGCAGGGCGGCACCAGAATGGTGCTCCAGGCCAAGGACTCCGACACCGCGAAAGCGGACCGCGAGAGCACCGACCGCACCCTTGAGGTGCTCCGCCAGCGCATCGACTCCCTCGGCGTCGCCGAACCCACCCTGACCCGCTCCGGCGAGGACCGGATCATCGTCGAACTCCCCGACGTCCAGGACCCGCGCAAGGCCGCCGAAGTCATCGGTAGAACCGCCCAGCTCAGCTTCCACGCCGTCCAGGGCCCAGGCACCGAGCCCGACGACAAGGCGGACGACAAGGCCGGCACCGGGCCCGACAACAAGGCGGAAGGCACGACCGGCGACGGGCTGACCCTCCCCGACGAACAGGGCCGCCCGCTCGCTCTCGGCCCGACCAGCCTCTCCGGCGCGGGCGTCAAGGACGCCACTGCCTCGTTCGACGCCCAGCAGGGCGCCGGCTGGACCGTCTCCCTCGACTTCCACAAGAAGGCGGGCCAGGACTGGACCCGGCTGACCGGCGAAGCGGCCTGCCACCCGGCTCAGGACGACCGGCGCCGCGTCGCCATCGTCCTCGACCAACAGATCATTTCCTCGCCGCAGGTCTCCCCCTCGGTCGGCTGCGGCGTCGGTCTGCCGTCCGGCTCCACCCAGATCACCGGCTCCTTCAGCGCCGACGAGGCCCGCGAACTGGCCCTGCTCATCAAGGGCGGCGCCCTGCCGCTCCCCGTCGAGATCGTCGAGCAGCGGACCGTCGGCCCGACGCTCGGCGCCGCCGCCATCGACGCCAGTGCCCGGGCCGCCCTCATCGGCGCCGCGGCCACGGCACTCTTCATCATCATCGTCTACCGGCTCTTCGGCGCGCTCGCCGCCGTCGCGCTCGCCGCCTACGGACTGATCTCCTACGCGGCCCTGGTCGCCCTCGGAGTCACGCTCACGCTGCCCGGCCTCGCCGGATTCGTCCTGGCCATCGGGATGGCGGTCGACGCCAACGTGCTGGTCTTCGAACGCGCCAGAGAGGAATACGCGCAACACCCGGGCCGCACCCTGCGCTCCTCGCTGACCGCCGGATTCCGAGGCGCCTGGAGCGCCGTCGCCGACTCCAACGTCACGACGCTGATTGCGGCCGGACTGCTCTTCTTCCTCGGCTCCGGACCGGTGAAGGGCTTCGGCGTCACGCTCGCCATCGGTGTGCTGGCCTCGATGTTCTCCGCGCTCGTCATCGCCCGGGCACTCACCGAGATCGCCGCACGCTCACGATTCGTCAGCGACTACCGGGGCATCAACGGCATTGCCTCCCTCGGCCGGGTACGTACCTGGCTGACCCGCCGCGATCCCCAACTGATGCGGTTCCCCCGCCGCTGGCTGATGGTCTCCGCGGCACTGGTCGCCGTCGCTGTCCTCGGGATCGTCGTACGAGGCGTCAACCTGGGCGTCGAATTCACCGGCGGCCGGCTCGTCGAGTACTCGACCAGCAGGCCCGTCGAGGTGGAGCGGGCCCGAACCGCCCTCGCCGATGCGGGCTTCGGCGACGCGGAGGTCACCACCGCAGGCGCGGGCGACCTCTCCGTACGCACCGGAAAGCTCGACAACGACGGAGAACACGCCCTGCGCGCCGCCCTCGCGAAGGAGGGCGGCGAAACCACCAAGGTCCGCGACGAACTCATCGGCCCAAGCCTCGGTGACGAACTCCGGCGCAACGCCCTGATCGCGCTCGCCATCGCCGTCCTCGTACAGCTGGCCTATCTGGTGATCCGGTTCCGCTGGACGTTCGCCGTGGCCTCGGTCGGGGCGCTGGTCCACGACGTCATCGTCCTGGTCGGCGCCTTCGCCTGGCTCGGCCGCACCGTCGACGGCATCTTCCTGGCCGCACTCCTCACCGTCATCGGATACTCCGTCAACGACTCCGTGGTGGTCTTCGACCGGGTACGGGAACTGTGGGCGAAGGCCCGCCGCGTACCCATCGCCACGGTCGCCAACCGGGCCGTTCTCCAGACGGTCCCCAGGACGGTCAACACCGGAATGGGCGCCCTGTTCATCCTGACCGCACTGGCCGTGCTGGGCGGCGACTCCCTCGCCGACTTCGCGCTCGCCCTCCTGATCGGCATCTGCGTCGGCACGTACTCCTCGGTGCTGACCGCCGTGCCCGCCGCGCTCGTCCTGGAACAGAGCAGCAAGACCCCGCCGCCCGCCCGTAAACGTGCTCCCGGACGCCGGTCCGGTACGCGGACGGCGCGCCGGGACCCGCTCGACAACGGAGCACGCGTATAGCCGCTCCGGAACGTACGACGCCCCCGCCCCGAAG
>NZ_JBHVFF010000511.1:0-3101 GCF_042801895.1 Streptomyces sp. NPDC057543
CCCGGACCGGACTCACACCGGCAGGCGACGACGAGCTTACGAACCACGATCAACCACCTACATGGCCAACCTCCAGATTCTGCTGGGCGTACGAAAGCGCGAGGCTAGCCACTCCATCAAGAGGCACTCCCAAAGATGAGGCAACGGTCGACTCCAGCTCCGGACAGGCTCCGCCCGGCAACGCGTCACCCGAGCACGTGACCACCACCGTCCAACGCATCGTTCGCAGCAGCGCGGTGAAGCGTCAGGTCATGACCTCGCACGACAACTGCTGCCAGATCTGCGACTTGAAGATCGAGATCCGGGGGGCAGTTACAGCGAAGTCGCCCACATGCAGGCATTCGGCAGCCCTCACAACGGCCCCGACACGTCAGGCAACGTGCTCTGTCTGTGCCCGAATTGCCACATGATGCTCGACGCCGGCGCCATCGTGATCAGTGACGACCTGACCGTCGCCCGTGGAGGAGTCGAAGTAGGCACTCTCCGTACCAACCCGCGGCACGTTCACGACATGGAATGTGTGCGACAGCGCCGCGAGCGGTGGCGGCTGGATTGACACGCTAGTCCGTGTTGATCCGTGCTGGCGTCCCGGCTTCCTACGCCGGCTGTCCTCACTTCCAACCAGCGCCCCGAGCAACCATCCGCACACAGCACTGGGTGAGGTACACGTCCTCTAGGTGAGTGGACTGGCAACCACGCGTGAGTGCGACCGCGCAACGACCACTGTGCCTCCCAGGAGCGGTCTCTGTACTCGAAGCGCGTCCAAGGTTGCCTGAGGCTCACAACCGTGCATCGCGCCCGGCAACTCAGCGTGGATGGCAATCTCTCGCCCAGGTGGGGCCCGTGGCTCTAGACTCTGGGGTTAACTCTGTCAACTAGGCATACATGGGGAACATGTGACATCGCCGCACACGAGACTGATCCGCAGTACTGGCATGCAGACCGCAGGCTGGTTCCTAGACCTCAAGTCAGCGGGCAGGCTTGACCTAGATCCTCCTTACCAGCGGCGCAGCGTCTGGAACTTGTCTTTTCAGCAGTTCTTCATTGACTCACTTGTCCGCAATTACCCCGCACCCACCATCTTCCTGCAGGTTGACGTGTACGTGGACAAGCCTACGATTTACCGGGTCATCGACGGCAAGCAACGCTTGACATCACTTTTTGAATTCAAAAATGACACCTTCACCACCCCCGACTCACTTGATGATATCGGCCTTGGTGGGATGTATTACTCTGAACTACCTCAGGAAGTGAAGCTCCACATCCTTGAGTACATCTTCACTGTCGAGCAGATCAAACAAGCCTCTCCGGGTGAACTCAATCAAGCATTCGACAGGTTGAATCGAAACGTGGCCCGCCTTAATAAGCAAGAGTTGCGGCACGCCCGGTTTGAAGGTGAATTCATTCGCAAGGTGGAGCAACTCGCCGAGCACCCCTTTTGGGTGCAAGTTGGCCTTGTCACTCCTGCCCGAATCAGAAGAATGCAGGACGCCGAATATGTTTCCGAGCTCTACATTATCTCCAGCTCTGGAGTTCAGGAAGGAAAGGATTATCTAGACGAATTCTACGCCGGTTACGATCGTGAGATCCCAAACGAGCAAGAGGCGGATGCTAATTTCTTCGCGGTGCAAGATTACCTGAATCGGCTGGATGAGGAATACCCGCTCAAGCCGACGCGGTTTTCAAATGTCGCGGATTTTTACTCTCTATGGGCCGCCGTTTCGCAACTCAATGAAAAGTCTCAGCTACCTTCCGTTGCCGACGCGGCGCTCCGCCTTGAAGCATTCTCAGGCGAATTGGAAGAGCAAGAGACTCGTCGATCGACTGACTATCGTATCGCCGCAGTCCAGGGGTCGAACAAGCGGGCCAACCGGGAGTACCGTGCAAAGTGCCTCGCCGAAGTGCTGTTGGGATAACTCATGGCTGCCAAGATTCCCGCCTCCTTTAGAACGGCATACGATGATCTGGCTGGAGAGCTGGAGGCCGGAAAGAAGTACCTGGTTTCTAGGCTCCAAGCCGAGCTTGACGACCTGAACCCAGTAGTAATCCAAGTCCGCGTGAAAGATGCTGGGTCTATCTACGCCAAGCTCCAAAAAGGGGAGTCGAGTCAACTCCTTGACCTCGATGACCTGATCGCGGCCCGAGCGGTTTTTCTTCATCCTCAGCAAGTTTCCTTGGCGATGGACGCTTGTCAAAAGACCTTTCCAATTATAGAGGAACGAAACACAGTAGCTGGAAAGCCCGATGACTTCAGGTACCAGCAGCCGCACCTGATTGCAGGATTCCCACATGACTACGTGGAGAGGAAGCCGACCCTCGGTAAAGTTAAGGTTGAAATTCAGTTCACCACTTATATTCAACATGCACTTCAAGAGTCAACGCACGATGTTATCTACAAAGGCGAGCGTTTCTCTTGGCGTGAGCATCGACTTGATAGCAGGCTACGTGGACTCCTGGAGATCGTCGATGAAGTACTGGCGAACTTGCAAGATTTGGCTAAAGTGGATGAAGATCCATTCTACCCAATTTTCGACAGCAGGAATCTAATTATCGGAGCCGCGCAAGAGCTATGGGATGCCGAAGAACTTCCCGCCGATTTGCGGCGATTTGCGATTACTGTAGAAGGACTCCTGAAGCTGTCTGGCTTTGAGGTATCCGACTGGCTAGCCGTAGCTCAGGAGCATGGCGACTTGATTCATGCGTACTCGCTAACGCCCGTAGATAAGGTCATCGGCGTAATACTGCGGGACCGTCATGAAAAGTTCATTCAGTCCCTGAAGAAGCGGCGAGTCCTCGTGAGCTCCGAATTGGAAGGTCTAGTTCCCCAGGCCCTCAACATTCCGCAACAAAATCGAGTTTCTTATTGATTGAGATCTTCACTTCTCTTGGTGTCGGCTACTGTGACACCCTGTGCCGGCATAGAACTCGACCAGGAATCTCGTAGGCCCGGAGGGGCAAGCAGTGTGCACCTAGCCTCGATTTTTCGTGATTGGCCGTCAGCTTCGGTTGGCGGCCGATCTGCGTTTGGATCCCATTCCTGGTGCGCGAGTGGCCCGGCTGTCGCGTCGGGTGGGTGCCGGTTTCCACGGTTCCGGTTGGGG
>NZ_JBHVFF010000512.1:0-3056 GCF_042801895.1 Streptomyces sp. NPDC057543
TGGTCGTCGTGCACCGGCCGGAGCGGTTCGCCCTCCGTGGCCTCGCGGTACTGGTCCTGGAAGCCGAGGAGGTGGCCGGTCTCGTGCGCGATGACGTGCGACTTGTCTTCCCCGCCCGCCCCGTCCTCCGCGACGTACCAGGTGGCGCTGTCGTCCCGGCCCTCCCCGTCCGGGTCCGGATGCAGCTCCACCTTGCGGTGCGCCTGTGCGGGATCGTCAACGAACTCCAGCTCCACCCGCAGCAGATCCCCGTTCGGGAGACGGTGGTTCGGGGCGTTGTAGTACGTGTCGACGCCGCGCTTCGCCATCGCCTTGGCGTTCGCCACGTGGTTCGTGGTGGCGCCGGGCTGGAGGTCCAGATGGATGCGGACCGTGACGTCGGAGCGCACACTGCCGTCGCTGAGCAGGGTGCGCTCGACGGAGAACGCGCGCTCATGGACGGGCGCGGCGGCCCCGCCCAGTTCACGGGTCCGGTTGCTCGGCCGGACAACGTCGGCCGTACCCAGCGAACGGACGTCGGTGACCGGCTCGGGGCGGGGAGCGGGAGGGAAGGGCGCCGTGGGTATTTCGGCGACGGAGTAGTCGGCGGTGGGCGTGAGCGTGGGCGGGGATGCCGGGGCCCTGTGCGGGCCGGCGTGCTGCGTCTGACGAGGGGCGTTCGGCGAGGCGTGCGGCTGGGTGGAGGCCGACTGAGCGGGGTGCGGGTCCGTGGAGGGTGTCGCGGGCGGCCCGTCGTCCTGGGCCACGCCCCCCTTGTACCGCACGTCCAGCTGCATGAGCTGGAACTGGACGAACTCCTTGTAGTAGGCCAGTTCCCCCGCCAGTTTCGGGGGCAGTGGGCCCGACCGCTCGGCGAGTTCCACCGTAAGGAACAGATCGGCCTGGTGTCTCCCCTTCTCGCGCGGGTTGAAGTCCGCAGGGACCGGCTTGGTGCCGTCCTGCGTTTCCTTGCGCCAGTGTTCTACCAGCTCTCGCAGGCGCTGATCCGTGAAGACGTCCAGGCCCAGGTGTTGCGCGTCCGGGGCCCAGTGCATGAAGGAGCGGAATCGCTGTTCCGTGCGGGCGGGGTCGCTGCCCAGCAGTTCGTCGGCGGCGGCGTCGAACCGGGTGTGGTCGCGGGCGATGCGAATGTCTTCTCGCTTCTCGCGTTCTCTGTCGCGGTAGTTCTGCCCCAGGGTCTCGGGTGAAAGGGGCTGCTGCCAGAAGGACTTGTCCTCGCCCAGGTTGGTGACGTCCTCCGGGCGCACTTTGAGGGTGTCGGCCAGCCGTGTCAGATACCTCGGGTGCACGCCCAGCGCGTGGGCCTGGGCTGCCGTGTCGTGCGGCATGAGCGGCAGGGGATGGGTGCGCGAGTCATTGAGTAGCTTCTTGGCTCCGGCCAGATCCATGCCGACCACGCTGGACAACAGGCTCTGCTTGGTGTGCAGGTACGAAGAGAAGGACCACCACTCGGAGAGTGGCGAGCCGATTTCCGTCATTCGCCGGACGAACGGGCCTGTGGGCCCGGCCTCCAGTCGGGCGGCCAGCTGGTCGAGTGCGTCGAGGGCCGGACGCAAGGGGGCGGTGCCCTGCAGGACGACGTCGATGCTGGTGAGGTCGGAGGGGTGCAGTCCGAGGGCCTCGGCTGCTGTGGCCGTGCGCTCGGTGCCTGTGCCTGTGCCTGTGCCTGTGCCTGTGTCCGTGCCTGTGTCCGTGCCTGTGCTTTCGTTCCCGCCCGTATGCGTGTTCGTGTTCGCGTTCGTGAGGGGGCCGGGCGGCGGATTCTGGCTTCGGTGCTGCGCCAACAACTCCCGTACGCCGGGCTCGTCGAGCAGTCCGGCCGGGGTGTTGCGGTGCACCGAGGTCGTCACGTCCGATGCCCAGACCGAGCCCAGCGTGTGGTGCTGCTGCCCTTGCGGGCCCTGCCAGCCGGCCGGTGTCGGTGGTACCGGAGGCAGCAGTGCCGCCACGTTGTACAGGAAAGAGTCCAAGCCCTGCTGGTCGGTGGGGTGGACCAGCGTCAGGTCCGCCAGGGTGCTCGTGTCCACGTTGTCCATCATGATCTGGAACAGTTCGGAGCGGCGCGAGAGCTTCACCGTCGGGTCGTCCGTCGGGGACAGCTCTACATCGAAGGTGCCCTCGCTCAGTTCACGGCGTTGTAGCGGGTCGCGCCACTTGAATTCGGCGGCCAGCTGCTGACGTACCTCTGGCATCTGCTGGTCGACCAGTCGGCTGTGCTGCTCCTGGGCCAGCGACGGATGTGGCAGAACCCGGGTGACGCGCATGCCCAGGGTGCCATCCTGGTGGATCACCCGCTGGACACTGAACACTGCCACCTGGCCGCCCGGTTTGGGCACACTGAATCCCAGGGGAGCGGTGACCGCGATCACCTCGGAGGACGTGGGCGGGAGAAGCGGTTGATCCGACGAGGGTCGGGCCCACAGGTGCTCGCCGTCTCGGACGTGTCCGTGCATCCGTACGCCGTCGTGCACGCCCTCCCACAGATAGCCGCCCTCCGGGGCCGCCGTCCACGAACTGTTGCCGAGCGCGTTGCGGTGGGCTCCGGCTATCGCGTTCCGGAGATCGGACACCGACCAGCGGTCGGGGAAGAGCAGTTGGCCGGTATTCACCGTGCCGTCGGCGCCGAGCACGGCCCCGATCTCCTGGTCGCCGCGCTGCCATTCGAGAGGGGGTGGGGCGTTGCCGGCGGCGGCCTGTGCCGTCAGCCCGCGCAGGTTCGGTTCTCTGAACCAGACGGTGGCCCACTGGGTGCCGTTCGGGTGTGCGGCCCACGTCGGGTTGATCAGGACGCCGTGTTTGCGCTGCGCGAGGGCCCCGTCCGGACCGGGCAGCGTGTAGTGGACGCCGGTTCTGTCGGAGGTGGAGCCGTATGTCAGGAAGCGCAGTGCGACGTCACCGAACGCGGGATCGTCGTACAGCCCGCGGGGTGGCGGCGGTTCGAGGTGGGTGGGCGGCAGCAGGCCGTTCTGGTCGGGGTGGGGGGCGAAGTCGGTGATGGTGCCGGTGGTGTCGGCGCTGCCCTTGATGCGTACGCCCTGGTAGACGCCGTCGAAGGT
>NZ_JBHVFF010000513.1:0-3052 GCF_042801895.1 Streptomyces sp. NPDC057543
CTCCGGCCGGTCGGAACGCGCCGCGAGATCTTCGGCTACGTCGATACCGACAAAGGTCCGCTGCAGTTGGCGCAGACCTGCATCGATTCCTACGGTGCAGCCGTGACGGGCAGCGCCCGGGTCGCCGGCCTCGCCCGCAGAACACGATCCGCGCCGCCCGCACTACGCCCGTGGCGGCCCGGGTCGCCTACGAGACCCTCGACAACTAACTGGGACGGCCGGCGGGCATCGGCGCAGCTGAATCCGTGGCCCGGATCCTGCGCGGGCGCGGTGGCTACTGCTGCCACCTCAACGGAGCCTTCGCCGCGCTGCTGACGGCCCTCGGCTACGACGTGACCCTGCACCGGGCCGGGGTACAGGACGAGGTCGAGGACCCCGAGGGCCCGGGCGGCGACCATCTCGCGATCACCGTGGGGCTCGACGGCGAGCGGTGGCTGGTCGACACCGGGCTCGCCGGCGGAATGCACGAGCCCCTGCCGCACCGCAACCCGCGCCCATAAGCTCACCCCCGGCCAGAAGGACGCCAACCGAGTCCTCGCCACTGGACGCGCACCGGTCGAGCACGGCTTCGCCCACCGCGCGGCGCCGGTAACCGGCCGCCCGCCTGGCACGCACCGTCCATGGCACGTCCGCCAGCGCTGCCATGTCACGGATCGCCCGGCTTCTGGTGCTTACTTCCCACGTAGATAGAAACGTGTCCGCCGACGCCTTGTTCCGCTCCGGAAGCAGGCATAGCATCCGGCGCAATCGATCTTGGAGGGGTTCGGAGTGTCGAACATAAAACGCGTGAAGCCGGCGCTGTTCGCAGCGCTGATACCGATAGTGGTGCTCGGCGTCGCCGCGCAGCCGGCGATGGGGCAGGTGCCCCTGCCACCGCCGATCAAGACCTACGAGGGAGATCCCGGCCGGCTCGGCGACGCGGCAAGTTGGCGTACCCCTGAGTTCAACCGGGATGCCGGCCTGGTGTCGATGGGAGCTGAATTCGCCTATGCTGCCGGCTACTCCGGCACCGGGATGAACATCGGCGTCGTCGACTCGGGCGTCTTCGCCGGGCATGTCCGGGAGCACGGAAGCCTGGACACGAACTACGCGGTCGGGGACCGCTACTTCTCAGTGGAGGCCCAGGGCGGCCAGACGGGCCCCACGCCGGGGTTCTACAACCCGGCGCTCAACGACAGCCACGGCACCCACGTCAGCGGGACCATCGGTGCGAGCCGCGACGGTGTCGGCGAGACGCAACCGGCCGGGCCGGATGCCAACATGCACGGCGTCGCGTTCAACAGCAACGTGTACATGGGCAACACCGGCAAGACGGACGGCGTGCTCTACGGTCTCCTGCCGGCGAACGCGACCGCCGCGCAGAGGCCGGACGACGCCTACATCGGCAATGTCTACCGGGCCGTGAACTCCGCCAAGACGGCGAACGGCGAGCCGATCAGGATCATCACCAGCAGTTGGGGCAGCCAGCCCAACACGGAAAACTACAACACGTATGACACGCCGCCCGGCAGCCCGGCGGGCTTCGGCCTGAACACGGCATGGCGCCTCTGGTCCACTCCGGACGGCGTCGTCGATGCGAACGGCAGCACCGCCCACTGGCTGAACGGTGCCATCGAGGCCGCGCGTACCGGCACGGTCATCCAGTTCACCGCCGGTAACAGCGGCTACGTGAACCCGTCGCCGCGAGGCGCCGCGCCGTACTTCATGCCCGAGTTGGAGGGCAGCTGGTACACGACGTCGGGGATCAACCCCACCCAGGGGCGCACGTTCAACCCTGACGGCTCCGTCCTGGTCCCCGGCCAGCAGACGTTCAACCAGTGCGGCGTCGCGAAGTGGTCCTGCGTGACGGCGCCGGCCAACAGCATCAACAGTACGACCGTGTCGGTCGTCAACGGCGTGCCCGAGCCCCGTTACGGCAGTTCGTCGGGGACGTCGATGGCCGGCCCGCACTCGGCGGCCGCACTGTCGTTGATCATGGAGCGCTTCCCGTACATGACCAACGAGCAGGCGCTCTACACGATGTTCACCACCGGCCGGCAGAACAACACGATCAGTGACGCGGCGGGCAACGCCGTGCTGAACCCCACGCGCGGCCAGATCGTGCAGGTGCCGGACAGCCGCAACGGCTGGGGCACGGTCAGCCTGCGGGAGGCCATGAACGGCCCGGGCCAGTTCCTGGGGCCGTTCGTCGCCGACACGCAGGGGCGCGACGACGTGTGGTCGAACGACATCTCGGACGTCGCGATCCGGGCCCGCCAGCAGGAGGACGCCACCGAGGCGGCCGCCTGGGCGGAGACCAAGGCCGCCAAGGGCTGGACCAAGGGCCTGCCGGCCGACGCGAGCGACGCCGACAAGTCGGACTACGCCATCGGGGTCCGCGGTGAGCAGGCCCGCAAGGCCCGCGCCTACGAGGGCAGCCTCACGAAGCGTGGCGACGGCACCCTGTTCCTCACCGGCAGCGACACCTGGCACGGGGCGAGCACCGTCCTCGACGGCAAACTCTCGGTCGTCGGCTCGCACGCGAGCGCTATCGACGTGCGCGGCGGAACGCTCGGCGGCAGCGGCACCGTGGGTGACAGCATCAACGTCAACCGCGGCGTGCTGCGGCCCGGTCTCACGGCCGACGAGGCCGCGCAGATCACCGGCGCTTCCGGCACCGCAGGCAATGTCCTGAACGTCGGCGGGAACGCGACCATCGGCAAGCAGGGGCGCGTTGCCGTCACGATCTCCGGCGACCGGGACTACACGAGCGTCCGCGCGGCGGGGAACCTGGTGCTGGACGGTGAGCTGGACCTGGACGTGCGGGGCAAGCTGACTCCGGGCACCGTGTTCACGATCATGAGCGGTAGCTCGATCGAGGGCGCCTTCCACGCGCTGCCGGAGAACCGGGCCCTGAATGTGGGCGGTCACCTGTTCCGGGTGTCCTACAAGAACAACAGCGTGACGCTGACCGTCATGCACGCGGTGCCGAACACGGGAAGCAAGCCGTGACCCGTTGACTTGACCCGGCTTGACCACGGTCGAGCCGTGGTCAAGGGGCAGAAAGGAAGGG
>NZ_JBHVFF010000514.1:0-2977 GCF_042801895.1 Streptomyces sp. NPDC057543
CCTGAGCCCGCTCCCCGGCCGCAAGGGCGACTGCCCAGCCGAGCATCCGGTCTCGTCCGACCGGGCCGCATTCGGCCTGTCCTCCCCGTCCGACAACCACGCCGACCCTGCGCACGTGAATGCCGGATGAGAGCCACAGCACGGCGTGCCCCAGCTCGTGCGCGGCGCAGCCGGCGCGGCTCTGTACGTCGCTCAGGCCCAGGACGCGTGCGCTGAGGGCGGGGGCTTCATAGGCGCGAGCAGAGAGCCGGTGGCGCAGGGGGTACGGCGTGCCGTCGTCAAGTACGGTCCCGTGATGCCAGGTCACGGACGTGGTTGCGGTCATGATGCTCCATCGACAGTCGGTGAGTCTCAGCAGAATCCCGGACGGAGGGCCTGGGGGTGCTCACTGTTGGGCACCCCCCACATGTCCTGCATCACATCCGTCGCCCTGGCGGACTTGCTCAGAGGGGTGTTGGTCTGGTGAGACACGGCGGCACGGGGAGGATGGGTGCATGAGCACGCGTCCAATGCTGACCCAGCGAGAGGCCGCCACCGCGTGCGGCGTCAGCCGCACGACGATCCGCCGCCGCCGGGAGGCCGGCGATCTGCCCGGCGTGGTCCAGGACTCGCAGCGCGGGTGGCTGATCCCGGTGGATGACCTGCTGGCGGCCGGGTTCCGGCTGAACGCCCCGGCGCCGCCGGACGCACCGGACGCACCGGACGGGTCGGACGGGTCGGCCCCGGCCGGGCAGAACAGCGATGTCGGAGGCACCCAGGACCAGGGCGTGTTCCTGGCGCGCGCCGAACTGGAACGCGTGCGCCAGGAACACGCCCTGGCGCTCGCCAAGGCTGAGCACGGGCGGCAGCTCGCCCAGAACGAGGCGGACCACCTGCGCGCCCAGCTCGCGATCCGGGGCGAGCACGTCGCGGATCTCCAGCGGGCGTTGCAGGCGCTGATGCCCGCGCCGGAACAGCCGGTACTCGACCGGCCGTCCGTGCCCGGCCAGACACAGACCGAGCCCCCGGCCGGCTCCGTGCCCGAGGAGAAAGAGCCGGCGGGCGGGGAGCAACGGCGGCGGACTGACACGAAACCGAGAGATCGCAACCAGCAGCTTCGTCCCATACAGTGCCGAAGGCATGACGGCACTTGCATCCTTCACCTTCGTGCGCCACATCGACGGGCTCCGCTACCGCTTCGAGCGCGACGGCGAGTACAACGGCCGCCCTGCCTACCGCCGAACGGACGGGAACGTGTGGTGTGTCTGGTCGCAGACCGACGGCTGGCACTGCGAGATCGCTGACGGCCTCGTCACTGCCCATCCCCTCAACAGCCACGCTGACGAACCCGAACCCCCGGCCACCGTCTGGCGCAGCTTCAAAGACGACCGCTCCTACCTCTACGACCTCCTGGCCCTCGACCCCGAAGCGTGATCCGCGTGCCTGTACGCGTGACAGTGTGCGGGGACAGTGCCCGGTGGCCCGGTGCGGTTCGGCGTGCGGGGGTCCCGCTGTGTCGTCTACCTGCTGTCGAGTTTGAACAGTCGGATGGCGTTCTCGCGGCGGACGTTCTGGGACCGTCCCCGCGCGTACGGGGTGCACCACCACCGAACAGTGAGGACCACGACCATGCCGCGACCGTCCCCGCACGTACGGGGTGCACGAGGACGCGGCGCTCCGGGTCGTAGTGGACGGGGGACCGTCCCCGCGCGTAAGGGGTGCACGACTGGGTGAGCAGGGTCCGCTGCTGGCGTGCGGGACCGTCCCCGCGCGTACGGGGTGCACTACCGGGACGTGGTCTCCGAAACCCAGGGCAGGGGACCGTCCCCGCGCGTACGGGGTGCACTCACTTCTGGGCCCCCAGCTCGGCGGTGGGGGGACCGTCCCCGCGCGTACGGGGTGCACCCCCGGACGCGTCCGGCGGCGTCGCCATGCGGGGGACCGTCCCCGCGCGTACGGGGTGCACCCTTGTCGACCTGCGTGGCTGCCGGCGCGGTGGCAGTTTTTCAACCACTTCCGCGGATCCCGGCGTTGCTCGCATATGTACGCGCTATGGATATGTGAGGACCGCTGGGAGGTTGCCCCCCAGGGTGACCCGGTGACGGGTCTTCCCGCTTCGTCCTGCCGCCCCGGCGCCCTTGCGGGCTCAGGGGACTTCTGCAGTCCACGGGCGTTACAGCCCCTTTTCCAGGGGACTGGCCCGGCCTAGGGCCGGACGGGTGTCGCGTGGTTCTTGATGTTGCGGGCCGCATTGGCGTCCCGGTCGATGACCATACCGCAGGCCTGGCAGTGGAACACGCGGTCGGCCAGGGTCTGGCCGGTGTCGATCCAGCCGCAGCGGTGGCATCTCTTCGACGAGGGGAAGAAGGTAGGGACGCGGGCGAGGGTGACGGCGTGCCAGCGGGCCTTGTACTCGATCTGCCGGTTGATCTCCGCGAAGCCGACGTCAAGGACGGCCCGGTTGAGGCCTGCCTTCTGGCGTACGTTTCTGCCCGGCTTGTCGGCGGTGCCCTTGGCCGAGCGGGTCATGCCCTTGGTGTTGAGGGTCTCCAGCGCGACCTCGGCGTACTGCTCGACCAGTCGTTTGGTCAGCAGGTGCTGAGAGGTGGCCCGTCGGGCGGAGAGCAGGGCTTGGAGCTTGGCCGCCTTGTCCTTCGCCTCTTCGTAGCCCTTGGACTGCGGTGCGGCGCCCTTCACGAAGCGGCGGGCCATGACCCGCTGGGCGCGGGCGAGTTTGCGTGCGGTGTTCTGCAGGAGGCGTGGGTTGTCCACGGCCAGGACTGGGGCCTGCCCTCGCTGCAGAGTGAGGGGATCGGAGAGGGTCAGTACGGTCTTCACCCCCAGGTCCACCCCGACCCGGCCGGCGGCCTGCTGACGGCGAGTGGGGCGCACAGGCAGCTCCCGTTCGACCCTGGCCAGGACGGAGGCGTGCCAGCGGTGTCCGTGCCGGGAGACGGTCAGGCTGGTGACGATCGCGTGGCCGGAGTCGATGAGCCTG
>NZ_JBHVFF010000515.1:0-2970 GCF_042801895.1 Streptomyces sp. NPDC057543
CGGACCTCCCACCTGGCAGCACTTCGTCCCGCCGGATGAACTCCCGACGGGACGAAGCGATCAACGCTGGGCCCCGAATTCGCCAACAGCATCCCCCCGGGTGCAGCGCCTTCTTCAAGTCGGTAGCACTGGCTAAACCGGGTTGTTCTGGTTCTCCAGAACAACCAGCGACTGGTGCAGCGCGCGATGGCAGCGCCTGCTGCACGAGCAGCACCCGTGCGCCGACTGGGCCGTGCGAATGCTGCGCTGCCTTCGGAGCCGCCATACAGCAGCCGGGCAGCACGAGCAGCGCCAGGAGCAGCACGAGGGCAGCGGGCGGCGGCTAGATGTTCCGTCTCATGAGGTTGGTGCCAAGGAGCCGCGATGAGTAGCGCGGCGTGGGCGAGCAGCGGTGGCGTCAGCAGGGCGGCGGCCCTCTCACGGGCGTCCGGGGCGCGGTAGTGCGCGGCCAGGGCGTGGGCGAGCCAGGCGTCGACATCGGCCTGGATGTACCCGCCCGCGCGTCGGGTGAGTTCGTCGCGTATGGCTTCGTCGCCCTCGCGGGGCTCGGTCTGCTCCAGCGTGCCCAGCTCGCGCAGCTCGGTTTCCCGGGCGGCGGCGGCCGCGGCGTCGGCGGCGAGCTCGGCCTGGACGACGTCGTCGGTGTCCGGGTCGTAGACGGTGCCCGAGGCCGCGGCGGCGCGCAGCTGGTCGATGCGCTCCCACCCCGCGAGCTCTGCGCGGCCGCGGACGAGGCGGTGGACGGTCTCGTGGCGGGCCAACGGGAACGGCGCTTCCTCCTCGGTACAGGAACTTGTACACCACCCGGTGCTGTCGAGCGATCCGATGCGGCATTTCACCTGGCGTCGGGATCAGCGGCACCGGCCTGGCCTGCAGTTTCTCACCAGTGCTGGGCGTCACAATGGGGCGGAAAGCCTGAAGGAGGGCTGGGTTCTGGACGTGGGCAACCCTGGCACAATGCGGGAACAGGGGTAGTTGCCTGGTGTCCGTGTGATTCGGGGGTTTCATGGGAGCGGGTGAACTCGCCGCGGCTGCTGTCGGGGTCCTGGCGGCTGTGATCACGGGGACAGCAACCGGAGTGGGCGAGCAGGCTGGGGCCGCTGTCGCGCAGGTCGTACGAGACCGGCTGGGGGCGTCGGATCGCGGTCGGGCCGCTCTGGCGGATCTTGAGGAGACTGGGGCGTCCCCCGAGGCGCGGGCCGGGGCATCGGCGGTGCTCGCCGGGGAGATCGAAACCGATCCTCTGCTGCGACACGCGCTGACGGTTCACCTGAGTGCACCGCATGCTGCCGACGGTGTGATCATCGACCGCAGCCGGATGCGCGGCGACAACCCGATCCTGGTCGGCAGCGGGACGATCAACTTCAGGAAGCCGACGTCGGCGGCCGGCACGGTGGCGCTCGTGCTGGCCGTGCTGGTGGTCCTCGCCGTGATGGTCCTCGCCGTGTACGGCGGGAACCGGATCCTGAGTTCTGATGACTCTCCGGACAGCAGCCACGGCTCCGCATCCGCGACAGCCGGCAAGAACGATGGTTCGGCGTCGGGCAGCGGCAGCGAGGAGAGAACCACCACACCTCATGCGCTGACTGTGGCCGAGACGGAGAACGTGGTGCCTGGACTGGAGGACATGCCGTCAGGCTGGGCAGTCTTCAGTGCGCCCAACGGATTCCCCTCCGAATGGGACAAGGGGTGCAACAGGGGAACTGCGAACTATCAGAACCCGGAAAGGAACTCGGGCAACCTCATGGCGCTCTACCGCGTGACCGCCTGCCGAGACGTCCAAACGGTGATCGATGGGTACGCGAAGTTGTTGAAGGGTGTCGAAACCAGCGATCCCAAAGAGACACGTATCGCGATGCCGAAGTGTGGTGATGAGAGCTTCGCGACCAGTTACACCATCACTGACGGCCAAAGCGACTCGAACGGCGATCACGTCGAGATGCGGGCCCGGGTGGGGGCGGTCCTCATCGACATGACCTACGGCCCGATCGGCGACGGCCCCTACAGGCTCGACTTCCTGGAGCGGGCCCAGGAGCTCATGCAACTCGTCTGCGATCGGGCTGTCGATTCGCAGAGCACTCCCTGATTGCCTCCGGCCCCCGGAGCGGCGCGGCCGTCATAGTGCCTCGCCGAGCACTTGGGCCATGAAGCTGGTCGGGGCGTTGCCGGGCCGGCGCAGTGCTCGTTCCAGACGATTCGCGTCGATACGCACTTCCACGCTCATAGCGAGGTCTCCTCCGGGCAGAAGGCGCAGCCGGGCAGGGCCACGATCACGCGCTGCTCGATGCCGACGCATCCACCCTGGAGTCCGGTGACCCGCTGCTGCCCCATCACGAAGCGGCGACCGCGGCGGCCGGCGGTCTGGGGAAGGCAGCAGAGCGGGGTGTTGTAGATGGTCGCCGCGTCGACATGAGGAAGCGAAGATCACCGACGGGGTGATCCAGCGCGCGGCGTCAGATGCGGTGCATCGCAACTGGACGTGCGTGAAATCCGCGCGCAGGCCAGCGGCGCGGGTACCCAATTCCGTGAAATACGACTCGGTGATGGCCTCAGCGACGATCGGATGCAGGTCCTCCTCCGTCGCACCGGCCTCCTGGAGTTCGAGGATCTGCTTCGCATAGGTGGGCGAGATCGCCGTGGTGATTTGGCGCTCGCGGCCGTCGTCCGAGCTGCCCCGACCGACGAATCCGAAGTACACAAGGGGGCGGACTGACCGCCGAGCGTCGGGAGTTCCGGGAGCGGTTACGGCTGGAGGCTGCTGAGCGGTTTGAGCGGGGTGAGACGAGCGCGGTGATCGCCAAGGAGTTGCGGGTCAGCCTCCGGTCTGTGCCGCGGTGGCGCCGGACTTGGGCGGAGGGCGGCTCGCGGGCTCTGAACTCGGGTGGCCCGGCGTCGCTGCCTCGGCTGAGTGACGAGCAGTTCGCTCAGCTGGAGCGGGAGCTCGCCAAGGGCCCGGCCGCGCATGGCTGG
>NZ_JBHVFF010000516.1:0-2938 GCF_042801895.1 Streptomyces sp. NPDC057543
CATCGGCTCCCTCGCCAACAAAGTCAAATCCGTCTTCCACGCCGTCGCCAAACCCGTCAACCGCGCCATCGACAAAATCGTCGGCTTCATCACCAGAGCAGGAAAGAAACTCTGGGCGAAACTCAAGAACAAAAACAAGCCCGGGAAGACCGACAGTACGGGCAGAGCTCCGGAAGGACGAGGAAAGCCCGGTGATGAATCGAAGAGCGGACGGTCGGCGGCAGCCCTGAGGGAAGCAATGTCTCTGGTGAAGCCGGAATCGACCACCGAATCGCTGAGGAGCGCCCTTCCTGAAATCAAGAACCGACACCAACTGCGATCCCTGACTCTCATCGTTGACAGCCAGGAAGAGTCTCGTACAAAAATTCATTTCAAGGCCGTGAACAGCCCGGGGATCGAAAGCTCTCAG
The DNA here is from genome assembly GCF_042801895.1 of Streptomyces sp. NPDC057543. Lineage (NCBI taxonomy): Bacteria > Bacillati > Actinomycetota > Actinomycetes > Kitasatosporales > Streptomycetaceae > Streptomyces > Streptomyces sp. NPDC057543. The sequence goes on from NZ_JBHVFF010000516.1 coordinate 410, forward strand.
CAATCGATTGAAAATGAGCCGGAAGACGAGGAAACCAAGCTTATTGACAATGGGCAGACATCCTTCAAGGAGCGCCGAGAGGTTTTGGATAACGCCAAGAGAATCCTGAACAACGAGGAGGCATGGCAGGCAATATTCACCAGCATCAAGCAAGGAAAACCGGGCAGGAAGAAGGCCATCTTCATATTCCAAAAGATTGTCAACAAAAATCTCACCAACGGATATCAAATTAACAAGAAGCCAACGACCCAGGGCGGCCTGCGCGTATTGGACATGCACTACCTGGGCTTGAATATCGACGGAATTGCAAAAGTTGATTCGGTGCAGCGGGCAGGAAAAACTGGTGGCGCAATCGGATCCGCCCTGATCAAGCCGCTCAGCCTCGAAGAGAGCTCCGATCCCGTACCGGCACTTGCGCTGGATTTCTACATACCGCCGAGTATCGTACAAGCACACATAAAGGGGGTAGGGACCGAACTTTTCAAAATATCCCATGACCATTTCGGCGCCGAACATCAGGCCGTCGCCGGCGAGTGGTATCAGTTCGGGTGGTACGAGTCGAAGGAGCTGGGCCGGTCCAGGATGTCCTCAAATCTGAAGGCTTACATCGACGCCAGGAGGGAAGAGAAGACCGAGCAGGAGGCCGTCAGGGCGACTTGGACATACCGGCGCGCAAGGGAAATCTACGGATGTGAACTGGAGATACACGTTGTAGAACTGCACGACATCTACAATCCACCCAATAACGAGATGATCGTTCAAGTCCTGATGAAGCCGAAGGCCTAGTGATGCAGGTTCAATTTTTTGACCGCACACACACCTTCTTGTTCAGATTCAACTCCCCCGAGCGCCTTTGGCCGACGATCGGCCGAATTATGCGCGACACTCTGTCCCTTCCAGGAAAAGAGGGGAATCCGGAATGGGATCGAAGAATTGAACCGGAACACGCCAAGGCATTTTCGGACGGCCTCGAACCGACGCTTCACCATTTCCTGGCACGTGAAGCAGACAAAGGCAATGACGGAGGGTTCGGGCAGGTTCACGCAATCGTCCTGGATCAGCAGATCTGGATCAACCCAAGAGATCCGGAAGCGCAGGAACTGCAACGAGTGAATGGCATCCATACCGCATTGAGAAATGCCCGCTCGTTCCCTCTGTACCTGTTCACTCTCCCCCGGCTCGACTCCCTCGAGTTCCGGATCTCTCGGGTTCTGCGTAACGAATCATCGGACATTTCACGCACACCGGAGGAACTTCGGGACCAGGTGGTGGGTCTCCTCGGTAAGATAAGAGAGAGCGAGACCGTCGCAGAGAACCGTGAATCATTCACGCGCGATATCGAGAGCATCGGCCGGGAAGGCGTCGTTGACGAAGTCGTCGCCTTTCTCTGCGAGTGGCGACTGGCCGAGCGATCTCCGAATGGGATGGTCCGAGCAACAGAGAAGCTGCGTCACGTACTCATGTAGGACGAGAGCGGTACAAGAAACGCGAAACCGTCGAACGGGCGATCAACCGGCCCACTGACGACCCCCTGCATGGTGGTCACACCAGCCTGGCCAGATCGTGGTTGAGTTCGACCACGTTGACGTGTTCCTGACCCAAAAATCCGAGAAAACGTCCCTGGACGTGGTGGGCGACCAGAGTCCTGACCTTGGCGGGGGCGAGGTGGCGGGCCTTCGCGACACGGTCGACCTGTTCGTAGGCGTACGCCGGGGAGATCGCCGGGTCGAGGCCGGAGCCGCTGGCGGTGACGGCGTCCGGGGGGACGGACGAGAACGGAACTCCGTCAAAGGCGGCGACTGCGGCAAGGCGGTCCCGGACGGTCTCGATCAGATCGGTGTTGTTCGGGCCAAGGTTGGAGGCGCCCGAGTTCATGGGGTCGTAGCCGCCCGTGGACGGGCGGGGCTGGAACCACGTGGGGTCGGGGCGCAGTTGCTCCTGCGCGGCCTGGGGATTCTTCTTCGGCAGTGTGAAGTTCTGGCCGATCAGCGAGGAGGCCACCGGCCTGCCGTTCGTCGTCAACAGGGAGCCGTTGGCCTGGTGGGAGAGACCGGTCTGGGCGATGGCGGTGACGAGCAGCGGATAGGCGATGCCGGTGAGCAGGGTGAACACCAGCAGTATCCGCAAGGCGGTCAGATGGTGCCGGAGTACGGGGGGAAGGTGGGTACGCACCGTGGGATCGCCTTCTTCTTTCGCCGGGACGTCTGTCAGCGCAGTCCGGGAATGAACTGGATGAGGAGGTCGAGCAGTTTGATGCCCACGAAGGGCAGCACCAGCCCGCCGAGCCCGTACATCCAGATGTTGTGGCTGAGCAGTTTCGCGGCGGAGGACGGCCGGTAGCGCACACCGCGCAGCGCCAGCGGGATCAGCGCGACGATGATCAGCGCGTTGAACACGATCGCGGAGGCGATCGCCGAGGTCGGACTGTGCAGACGCATGATGTTGAGTTTGTCCAGGCCCGGGTAGACCACCGCGAACATCGCCGGGATGATCGCGAAGTATTTCGCGACGTCGTTGGCGATCGAGAAC
>NZ_JBHVFF010000517.1:0-2917 GCF_042801895.1 Streptomyces sp. NPDC057543
ACCGGCCACAAGGGGCAGCACTGGGCGCGGGCTTCCACCTGCACGCCCACGCCACCCCTCCACGATGGGCAGAACCCATGCCAGACACCACGTCCAACATGGGATCACTTAGCTGATTAGAGACGCTCCGCAAGCAGTGCGACGCGAGGTTTCGCAAGAAGTACGACCGGGACCGAAGTTCCGCAAGCAGTGCCAGTGCGGTCGGGACCGGGCGGCTCCCTCCCTGGGGTGCCGTCCGGTCCCTGTCCTACCGGGTGGTCAGGTCGTGTCAGGGTCGATCACGGCCCGGCCCTTGGCGCGCCTGCCGACGACGGCCGCAGCCGCGACCGCGCTGCCCGCGAAGGCGAGGGCGACCATCCATGGTTTGTTGAAGACGTGCTGGGTCGCGTGGTCGACGGAGTACCGGCCGGGTCCGGTCAGGCCGATCGCCGCGGCGGTGAAGCCGAGGAAGGCCGGGTACTCGTAGCCACCGCCTTGGGCGAAGAATCCGGCGGGCGCGTGGACGGCCACGGCACCCGCCATGGCCCCGGCCGCGGCCGCGCCGGCCGCCGGGGTGGCGAGGCCCAGTGCCAGCAGTGCGCCGCCGCCCGCCTCGCCGAGCCCGGCGGCGACCGCGCTGTGCTTCGGCGGGTGGAAGCCCATGGCCTCCATCGCGGCGGTGGTTCCTTCGATGCCTCCGCCGCCGAACCAGCCGGCCAGCTTCTGAGTGCCGTGCGCGGCCAGTACCGCGCCGGTGCCGACGCGCAGGACGAGCAGGCCGAGGTCACGCCGGTCGAGGCAGGCCATGGGAGTCTCCGCGGGGGTTCGGGGCCGAGTGGGGCAGGGGTCCGGGGCCGTGCGTGGCACCGGGCACGGCACCCGATGTGCTGTGGCGGGCGGGCGCCGCGGTTCCACTCTCCGTGACGCGAGGGGCCGACGTGTCCTGGTGTTACGCCGTTCGGGGGACGCCCGCAGGTGCGGCTCTGCGACGAATGTCATTGTGCAACTTGTTGCACAATGACATTCCACTGGTCTACAACTGGCGCAACGACACTGCGTGAGGAGCCGTCGCATGAGCCCGTACCCGAATCTGCTGAGCCCCCTCGACCTCGGGTTCACCACTCTCCCCAACCGGGTGCTGATGGGGTCGATGCACATCGGTCTGGAGGAGGTCGAGCGCGGCTTCGAGCGGATGGCCGCCTTCTACGCGGAACGTGCGCGGGGCGGCGTCGGCCTGATGGTCACCGGCGGGATCGCCCCGAACGCCCGGGCCTGCTCCTTTCCCGGCGGCGCCAAGATGACCACCGAGGCGGAGGCCGAGCAGCATGCGCGGGTCACCGCCGCCGTGCATGAGGCGGGCGGCCGGATCGCCATGCAGATCCTGCATTTCGGCCGGTACGCGCACCATCCCGACCTGGTCGCGCCCAGCGCGGTCCAGGCGCCGATCAGCGCCTTCACTCCGCACGCCCTTGACGATGACGAGGTCGAGGAGACCATCGAGGACTTCGCCAGGGCCGCCGAGCTCGCGCGGCTGGCCGGGTACGACGGTGTCGAGATCATGGGCTCCGAGGGCTATCTGATCAATGAGTTCATCGCCGCTGCCACCAATCGGCGCACCGACCGCTGGGGCGGCTCGTACGAGAACCGCATCCGGTTCCCCGTCGAGATCGTGCGCCGGGTCCGTGAGCGCGTCGGCAGGGATTTCATCCTGATCTACCGGCTCTCGATGCTGGATCTGGTGCCCGGCGGTTCCTCGCTGGAGGAGGTCGTGCGGCTCGCCCGCGAGATCGAGTCGGCCGGCGCGACGATCATCAACACGGGGATCGGCTGGCACGAGGCCCGTATCCCCACCATCGCCACGTCCGTGCCGCGCGGCGCCTACACCTGGGTCACCGAACGGGTGCGCGGTGCCGTCTCCGTACCGCTGGTGACGAGCAACCGCATCAACACACCCGAGGTCGCCGAGGAGATCCTCGCGTCGGGCCGGGCGGACATGGTGTCGATGGCCCGGCCCTTCCTCGCCGACCCGGACTTCGTCGTCAAGGCGGCCGAGGGCCGTGCCGACGCCATCAACACCTGCATCGGCTGCAACCAGGCCTGTCTGGACCACGTCTTCAGCGGCCGGGTCACCTCCTGCCTGGTCAACCCGCGCGCCTGCCACGAGACCGAACTCACCCTGTCACCGACCCGTACCGTCAAGCGGGTCGCGGTCGTGGGCGCCGGGCCCGCCGGTCTCGCGTGCGCGGTCTCGGCGTCCGAGCGGGGGCACGAGGTGACCCTTTTCGACGCGGCCGAGGAGATCGGCGGCCAGCTGAACGTGGCGCGCAGGGTTCCCGGCAAGGAGGAGTTCAACGAGACGCTGCGCTACTTCCGTACCCGGCTCGCGGAGGAGAACGTCGAGTTGCGGCTCGGCACGCGGGCCACGGTGGACGTCCTCGCAGGCTTCGACGAGGTCGTCCTCGCCACCGGCGTCACGCCCCGCTCCCCCGCGATACCGGGCCTGGACCACCCCAGCGTGGTCAGCTACCTCGACGTCCTGCGCGACGGGGCGCAGGTCGGTGACCGGGTCGCGATCATCGGGGCGGGCGGGATCGGTTTCGACGTCGCCGAATTCCTGACCGACTCGGGCGATGCGGCGAGCCTCGACCCCGGGGTGTTCTTCCGTCAATGGGGCGTCGACACCGGCTACCGCGACCGGGGCGGTCTTCGCGCCCCGGAGCGTCCGAAGACGCCGCGCACCGTCCACCTGATCCAGCGCAAGACCGGCAAGGTCGGTGCGGGGCTCGGGAAGACGACCGGCTGGATCCACCGCACCGAGTTGCGGCACCGCGGCGTGACAATGATCGCGGGCGCCGCCTACGACCGGATCGACGACGACGGACTGCACCTCACGATCGACGGCGAACAGCATCTCCTGCCGGTCGACACGGTGGTGCTC
>NZ_JBHVFF010000518.1:0-2896 GCF_042801895.1 Streptomyces sp. NPDC057543
AACCACCGCTACGAGCGCAAACCAGGAAACTACCTGGCCTTTCTCGGACTTGCCGCCGCCCTCTGCTGCTACAAACGGCTCCTCAAACTGACCATTTAGGACACGGTCTAAACCGCGCTGGACCCTCGCGGCTCACGTCTACGGCACGGGCAGATGAGGTCCTGGGCCAGTCTGGCGGCGTCCTCGGCGAGGAACCGGTGGGTCGCGGGAAGCCGCCCGGATGCTTCCGAATCGTGACCCGGTCGAGACTGCGGCCGAAGCCCGCCGCCTCGCGGCCCACAGTTCCTGCCGGACCCACGGATACGCCCAGTTGATGCACAAGGACCGACCCGCGAGTTCCCTCTGAACAGGCTTCGGAGCGGCCTTCCGTCCAACAGAGTTGGCGACGGGACCATCCCCGCGAGTGCGGGGAGCAGGACACCTGGTCCGAAGCCGAGGCCGCCGCCCTGGGACCATCCCCGCGGCTGCGGGGAGCAGAGGATGTCGAAGTAGGCCCACGTCGTGAAGCCGGGACCATCCCCGCGGGTGCGGGGAGCAGACGTTCCAGCGTGTCCAGAAGGTTCGTCAGATGGGACCATCCCCGCGGGTGCGGGGAGCAGCTGTGCCAGCGTCCAAGCTCGTCCCTGGACCCGGGATCACCCCCGCGGGTGCAGGGAGCAGCCGAGCCAGACCAGCATGCCCGCGAGGGTGGCGGGATCATCCCCGCGGGTGCGGGGAGCAGGGTCCACATCCCGGGGGGATGCATTGATGATCGGGACCATCCCCACGGGTGCGGGGAGCAGTCGGAAGTACCGCCCGGACCTGGTCGTCATCAAAGACCGTTGATGAGGATTCGTGAAATTCCTCAGGGGCGCTCACCTTCGCCACTCGATTGCTCGCTCAACAAGCCTCGCCACGGGCTGGCCCACTCGGCAACCTGGGTCTGGCTTTCCCAGTGATCACCACATGAGATAGCCCCTCTGCGACCAGCAGCCGCCTGTCTACCGCGCGAGCAGCCCTGACTCCTCGGCGTCTGGCACATCGAAGGGTTGATCTTGTACGACGACACCCACACTCGGTAAGACTCTGCCCCGCCTCTGGAAGACGCTCTCGTCAGTCAGCCGCGCGCCGTGTACGGCGGGACAGCGTCCTGACCGGTGAAATCCAGGTCCGCGTCGGGCCAGCGTCGGCGCAGCAGGTCGGCTGTGCGGCGGGCCCCTCGACCGCTTGCAGGACAGGCAAACCCGTCGCCACTCCAGAGAGCGTCACTGAGCCTTTGCCAACCTCAGTTTGAGCAGGTCAGGTGGAGGCTGAGGACGGCTTGGACGAGGCTGGTGATTCGTGTGGTGCTGCAGCGGAGTTTCCGCAGCAGGCGCCAGGTCTTCAGGGTGGCCATGGCCTGCTCGCCGAGGGCCCGGATGCGGGCGTGCGCGGCGTTGACCGCGCGTTGACCTGTCGAAAGGCGATCCCACCGGCCGCGGAAGGGCACCCGAACGGCGCCGCTGGCGCCCTGGTAGCCCTTGTCCGCCCAGCAGGCCAGGCCCGCCTCGGTGAGGGCGTCGATGATGCCGTGGGTGCGGGCAGCTTTGATGTCGTGTACTGCACCGGGCAGGGCTGGCGAGGCCCACAGCAGCCTCCCGTGCGGATCGGCGATGACCTGCACGTTCATCCCGTGCCTCTTGTGCTTGCCGGAGTAGTACGGCCGGTCGGCGGCGATCCGGTCGATCGGCAGCAGCGTCCCGTCCAGGATCACGAACGCCTTGGCCGAGGCGGCCGTCACCGCCGTGGCGAGGCCGGGCGCCAGCGCCGCGAGCAGTCCGACGGCTTCCGTGATGTAGCGGTACACCGTGCTCACGCCCACCTCGAACCCGGCCGCGAGCTGCGCGTAGGTATGCACCAGACGCAAGTGCGCCAGCACCAGCAGCGCCTGGCGGCCGGCGGAAAGCCGACGCCAACGCGTCCCGCACGCCGCCCGATGCGCGGTCAGCCGGCCGGTCAGGAAGCGCAGGTGCGGCGTGGACAGGTCGAGGGCAGACGGGTAGACAAGCACACGAAGCTCCTGGCAGTACGGGCGATCTTGGTCGTGAACCCGTCGACCAGGAGCTTTGGCACGTGCGCAGGCCAACCAGCAGATTTATCAGCCAAGTTGGTCGCCGACATCATCGTCGCCGGGCTCTGTATAGGCTGGTGCGCGTGGATGTGACGGGGTGTCTTGGGTGTGACATTCTGACCGGGCGCGCCGGGAGTTGCCCGGGGGCGTCCTGCACGAAACCGCTGCTTGGGTGGTGAACCATGTCGTCGGTCCGATGAATCTCGGCACCTTGATCGTCGGTCCGCGGGAGCACGTCGTTGCCATCGCGGAACTCGACGACACGGCAGCGGCGGAACTCGGCCCCTTGCTGCGCGTTACCGCTCGTGTCGTGGAGACGTTGTGCCGGCCCGAGCAGACCTACGTCTGCATGTGGTCTCACGGCCGCGACGCACGCAAGCACCTGCACATCACGGTCCAGCCGGTGACCGCGGAAGTGCGAGCCCGCCACGGGCGGGCTGCGCTCTGAGCAGCTCCAGGCCCGGATGCTGGCGTACGGTGAGGAGCCGGACATCACGGATGTCGAGCAGTTCTGCGAGCGGGCTCGCGAGCTGTTCCGAGCAATCACCGACAGCAGCATCGAAGACCGCAGCTGATAACCGGTGCCGGGCCGACACCACGGCGCAGTCGGGCGAGCATGCGCGAGGAAGCGCTGCAGTCTTCTCCACCGCGCACCCTCAACGTGAGGTTGGAAAAGGCTCACTGCCTCCAAGCGAAAGCCGATTCGGCCGAGCCGGGTCGGTGCCGTACAGTTCACCGTACCGACGCGGGGTGGAGCAGCTCGGTAGCTCGCTGGGCTCATAACCCAGAGGTCGCAGGTTCAAATCC
>NZ_JBHVFF010000519.1:0-2831 GCF_042801895.1 Streptomyces sp. NPDC057543
CGCCGCGGCTGTCGGCGTCGAAAAGGTCCCTCAGCCGTTGGAACCGACGTTCGGCGATGGCGGTGGTGAGGAGACGGGCCCAGGAGGGGGCGTGATCCATGTAGCCCTGGGTCCAGCGATTGGCCAGGGCTCGGGTGGCTGCGTCGGGCAGGACGCGACGCTGGAACGCCTCCGCGTCGACCGCCAACTCGAAGAGGCACTGACCCACGGGCCCGACCCGCTCCACCTCGCTGAGGTGTTTGGGCTCGACAGAAGACCGCGATGCGCTACGCGGACTCCGCACGCGCCCTGCTGGAACAGGCCGCTGAACAGCACCCTCGATGAAACCGGCTCGACCGCGACGCACCATGAAGGGAATCATGGACGAGTGATGTCGACCGAAGCAGCAGCACTCGCCCTACAAGACCATGCTGTCCTCTGGAGTATGGGCGAGATCCGTGCGACCGATGTCGTCGCTGGCGCCTGTAATGCGCTCGTCGCCGGCCTCGACAGTCCCGCCCTGCGGATGCTGGCCGCGTGCACACGCGCGGAGGCGGATTACGACGTCCCTGATCTCCTTCCCCCAGCACTCGACGAACTGGGCCTCACCTTCTACTCAGTGGGCAGCCTTGCCGGACAGGAAGCCGCCGCACGAGCACTTGCCGCCCGAATGCTGGCCGGCGAGTTGACGCCACGCGAGCTGGTTTTCCGGATCCACCAGCGCTTCGGGCACGAACTGCCCTTGGCCGAACGACTCGCCAACCTGGACGACGAGTACGACATCCTTGAGTACGGCGACAGCACACCGACACAGGTCGACGCTGACGTTCTGGCCGAAGCTCTTCGGCTCACACAGCATCCTCGTGTTACACCCGAACCCACGGATCCACTGGCCTGAAGCACGTCGGTGGACCCTTGGGTTCGCACTGAAGAGACCTCGGTTTCCGTGAACCCACGGGGCTCTTCGGGTAGTTGCGGTGCAGAAAGTGTCGATGAGATTGATCACGGTTCGGCTGTAACCACCCGGAGGGCGGACGCCTGATTCCGGGAAAGTGTCAGAGGTGTACTGCCGTGGACGTGACCGGGCGGCGGAGTACATCGGTGGAACTCGTGAGACCTGCCGGGGCCTCTCCGCCCGCTCTGCGAGCTGCTCTGCGCGGCCGCCGAGAAGTTCGGCGGCACGCCGCACCTCCCACCACGCGCCACCCTTCACGTCGGTCGGCTTCTACGCCCGGCGCAGGGCCTGGATCGAAAGCTGAGGCATTGCTACCGCAGGCCGTACAGCTCGGTGTTCCTGGCCTTTGCGCCTGCCCTTGGAGATGGCCTGTGGGCCAATGCCGCGAATGGGACGATGAGTTGAGATGAAGGGGTGGGGGTTCGTGCGGGGTGACAGGCGGCAGATTCAGACTGCGGTGATGGGAAGTGCAGACTCGGAGGAGCCGTTGATGCTTCCGCTGGAGGTGATCGAGCTGGACGCCTTCCGCCAGCGGCATGGTGACGACACATTCTGGTGCGGGCTGCTGCTCGGTGGTTGCGGTGGTCAGCTGACGACGAAGCTCTACACCGACCGCGTGTGCCACTTCGCTTACCACCCGGGCCCGGACGGGCTGTCTCATGTCTGTGGGCGGCGTGCCCGGGGCGTTGCCAGCGCCGACCACTTGTACGTGAAGTCCGCGGCCGCGGCCTGGCTCCGGGGCCGCGGTGATCAGGCCGACTTCGACTTCGCCCGGCCCCATGGCGCGGCGATCGGCTCGGTGGTCGACATCCGGTTCAAGGCACGTGGGCTGCGCGTGCACCTGGACCAGGCGGTGGAGCCCACGTGGGATGAGGATGGCCTGGAGCCGGTGCTCGGGGCGTCGGTGCCGGTGGACCAGGAAACGTTGATCCGCCGCTGGTATGTCCACCGCATCCGGCTGGAGAGCGAGGGCACTGCCCGCCGGGTCCGCGTCGGCACCGAGGCGTTCGCGCGGCCGACCGAGTGGTTCGGTCTGGACGGGTGCGAGATGACGGAGCGGGAGCTGTCGATGCCGGCGGTTGAGAAGATCGTTCAGGCCCGCAACGCGCCGCGTCCGTCGCTGTGGTCGCCCGGCAAGTCGAGGAAGGTGCCGGAGTCGGAGGCGCGCGCCCAGGCCCTGCTGCGTCGGCTGGTGTATGCGCGTCGGATCGAGTCCGTGTCCTTGGCGAAGCAGGTGTGCGAGGAGATCGAGGGTCTGGCCGGTCGAGCAGAACGAGGAGCGCCGCAGGCTGTTCGACAACCTGAAGAGGGCGGTAGCTGAGCAGCGCCCTGGGCGGGTGCGCAGGCTTCTGATTCGCGTCAACGCCACTGCTGCGGAGGATCGCACGGAGGCCGAGTCCGCCGTCTACGAGCGGGCGATCAAGTACTTCGAGAGCCTTCACGACCTCACGCGGGACGCGGTCGAAGCGGAAGCTGCCACTGAGAAGGAAGCAAAAAAGGCTGCCGCTCGCGTCCGCAGCGCCCTCCATCGCCTTTGCGGGTACGACGCGTACACGTTCGATCTGCGCCCTCAGGTGGAGGAGCTCTTGCGGTCCGCGGCCTTGGCCGGAGAACTGCTGAAGCGTGGTGAAGCGCGTCGTGTGGAGGTCTGGAAGAAGCGGGCGGCACTGGGGCCGCAGGAGCAGCTGCGCGTGGCGTTTTTCGAGCCCCACAGCATCCGCTGGGGCGGACGCCCGCTTACGACGGCAGCCTGACCAAACGTTCCGGGCGGTCAGACCACCAGCGCCGCGTGCAGCGCACTGCTCGCGGCGGATGGTGCTGATCACGCGTTCGCAATGCGCGTTCATGCGCGGTGCCCGGGGCGCGCTGAGCAGCACCTGAGTGTCCTCGGCGGTGA
>NZ_JBHVFF010000520.1:0-2777 GCF_042801895.1 Streptomyces sp. NPDC057543
GCCCGTGAGGACCCACGGGCCGCCTCCGCCAGGTCAGTTTCCCTGCTGCCGGGCGATGTCCTCGGCCGCCAGGTGGGCGAAGACCATCGCCGATCCGATCGGCACCCCCGGGCCCGGGTAGACCAGGCCGCTCACGGACGCCATGGTGTTGCCCGCCGCGTAGAGGCCCGGGACGACGTCGCCGTCGGGTGTCGTCACCCGGGCCCGGTCGTCGGTGGTCAGGCCGCCCTTGGTACCGAGGTCTCCCAGGACGACGGGAACGGCGTGGAACGGCCCCTTCTCCAGCGGCACGAGACTGGGGTTCGGGCCCTCCCCCGTCGCGAAGAAACGGTCGTAGGCGTCTTCCCCGCGGTGGAAGTCCTCGTCCTTGCCCGCCGCCGCGAACGCGTTGAACCGTTCGACCGTCGCGATGAGTTCGTCCGCGGGAACACCGATCTGCTCCGCCAGGCCGGCCAGGGTGTCGGCCCTCTTCCACACACCGCTGTCCAGGTAGGGCCGGGCGTCGGTGGGGTTCGCGCTGACGAAACCGGGCGGCAGCCCTTCCGTCGTGCCGTCGTAGATCCAGTAGCAGGGCAGGGGAACCCCGGCGGTCTCCTGGGCGAGCAGCGCGCGGCCCGTCTGGTCGTAGGGCAATGACTCGTTGGCGAACCGGCGTCCTCGGGCGTCGACGAAGATGCCGCTCGTCGCGCCGAGGGTGAAGGCCGCGGACGATTCGTCCACCACCACGCTGGGGCACCACCAGCACTCGCCCAGCAGGTCGGTGCCCGCGCCGGCCGAGATGCCCGCCCGCAGTGCGTCGCCGGTGTTGGCTCCCACCGGTCCCATCGTCCATCGGGCGTCCCGGGGGGCCTGGTACTTCCGGCGCAGTTCGTCGCTGCCCTCGAAGCCGCCGGTGGCGAGGATGACGCCCGCACGGGCCCGGATACGCAGTCGGCGGCCGTCCCGCAGAGCGTGGACGCCGACGACCCGGCCGTTCTCCTGGATCAGTCCGTCCAGGGCGGTGCTGTGGCTCAGCCGCACCCCCGGCGTCTCCCGCAGGGCCAGCAGGAAGCGTCCGACCAGGGCCTGTCCGCCCACCAGTCGGGTCCGGGGCACCTCGGCGCCCAGGCGGTCGGCGGCCCATGAGGGACGCAGGACGTCCATCAGGTCACCGAGGTCCGCGGCGTCGATGTCCTCCGGCATGACGGAGCGTCCGCGGTCGAATCTTCCCGGGGCGTCGTAGTAGTCCGGGAACGCCGCGTAGCGGAACCGCAGATGACGGTTCCCCTCCAGGAACGCGACCAGCTCCGCACAGTGGCCGACGTACGACTCCTGCAGCGACGCGCTCGTGCGCTCGCCGACCGTGGCCCGCAGGTAGGTGAGCCCCTTCTGCACGCTGTCGTCGAGTCCGGACCGCTGTTGCGCCTGGTTGCCCGGCAGCCACAGAGAGGCGCCGGAGTAGGCGGTGGTGCCGCCGAAGAGCGGCGTCTTCTCGATGAGCATCGTGTCCAGTCCACGGGCCGCAGCCGTGTAGGCGCCCGTCAGGCCGCCGCCTCCCGAACCGGCCACGAGGACGTCGCACTCGTCGTCCCATCCTTCCTCCGCCGGGGATGTACTGCCTGCGGCAATGGACATGGGTGCCTCCCGCACGGTGGTCGCTGTGCCGGTCAGCGTAGGAAGACGTGCCGTTGTTACGGGGAGCGCAGTCCCGTTCACCGGGAGGAATCCGGCCCGACGCGGCGGAGCACGGAGACCAGCGGACGGGCCGTGCCGGCTGCGGGCGAGCGCCCCACCGGGGCGCTCCCGATGAGCGGGAGCGGGGCGGTGCCGTCCGACGCCGGACCGGGTGTCCGAGGGCGCGTCGTCCGATCGCGATGCCGGCGGCATCATGACGGGACATCTTGCGCTTGGGGGTGGCCAGTGGCTTCTGCCAGTGCTGGGAACCCCACGAACTCCCCGTGTGGTGTGGCCCGGGGAGCTGTCGGAGCGCGGTGGGCGCCCGGTCGCACTGAGCGGGACCGTCCCGCGCCGTTCCCCGCGCCTTGCCGCGTATCCTCGGACGTCGTTCCTGTATGCGACCGGTCAGGGGGAGAAGTGCCGAGAATCGCCGAGGCCAGGGCAGGCGCCGAGCCCAGCTCTCCCGGTCAGCGGGCACGTCAGCATCGCATCCTCCGCGCGGCCGCGGAGCTCGCCGCCGAGCAGGATCTGGACCGGGTGCAGATGCATGAGGTGGCCAAGGCCGCCGGAGTGGCGATCGGCACGCTCTACCGTTACTTCCCTTCGAAGACCCACCTGTTCACCGCGGTCATGGCCGAGCAGATCGAAGGCTTCGGCGCGCGGCTGCCCGAGCGCGGCGCCGGCACTTCTCCGGTGGACGCCGTATTCGAGACGCTGGCCAGCGCCACGCACAACCTGCTGCGCCACCCGACGCTCGCCACCGCGATGATCCAGTCGGCGAACTCCGCGAGCGCCGCGACCGTCACCGACGTGACGCGCGTCGACACCGGCTTCCGCGACCTCATGCTGAAGGCCTGGGGTGTGGAGCATCCCGCGGAGCAGCACCTCACCCGCGTCCGGTTGCTGACGCTGCTCTGGTACGGCGTCCTGCAGTCGCGGCTCAACAAGCGGATCTCCGCCGCCGACGCGGAGTCCGATCTGCGCATGGCGTGCGAGCTGCTGCTCGCGCCCGGACCCACGCCCCTGGAGACGCGCTCGGGCTGATCCCGGCCGCGATGCGGTGCGGCATGGCGCCGTAGCGCCATACCGCACCGGTCCGTACGGAGGCGCCGGTGCGGAAG
>NZ_JBHVFF010000521.1:0-2769 GCF_042801895.1 Streptomyces sp. NPDC057543
TGCACGAGATACTGGTCCCGGTGGGCGCCCTGGAGCGTGGCCCGGTAGGCCGCCTCGTGCTCCACGAACGCCGTCGGGTCGTCGATCGCGTGCAGAGTGAGTACCGGGATCAGCCGAGTGCGTCGATGGCCTTCGTGATCAGGGCGCGCGCGTCCGCCCCGTAAGCGGCCATGCTTCGCAGCTGCTCGAACGCAGTGAGGTAGAGCCCAATCTCGCTGGGCTGCGTGATGTTCACCTGCGCAGACAGAAGTTCCACGGAAACTAGGGTGTCGTCGTAGACGTGGAACGTCTCTTGCGGCCAGAGCGCCCGCTCCCTCGTGGCCAAAGGGATGATGCCCAACGAGACCGCAGGCAGAGCCCCGACGGATAGGAGATGTCCGAGCTGGGCAGCCATGGCATCTGAGTCGCCAAGCTGGAAGTACAGGGCCGACTCCTCGATGAGCAGCAGGCACCGATGTCCCGGCTCTCGGATGACCTGCGACCGCTCCACTCTGGCGGCAGCCGCCTCCGCCCCATCGTCCGGGACATCGAGCAGTCGGGCGTTCGCACTGAGCAGCGCGCTGGCGTACCCCTCGGTCTGCACAAGCCCGGGCACAAGGGTCGGCGAGTAGACACGGAACACCCGGGTGGCCCGGTACAGCTGCACGTAGCTGTCCTGAAGCTGCCGCAGCCCGGTACGAACCCTGCGTCGCCACTCGGTGTAGAGCGTCTCCGCATGCCGCGACGCGGCGATCAGGTCGGCCGCCCTGGTCGGTGCATCGCAGGTCTCGCACCAGTCGCGAATGTCCCGGGCCGAGGGTGGCGTCTTGGCGTTCTCAATCCGGGACGTCTTCGCGTGGTGCCAGCCGCATTTGGCGGCTAGCTGGGTCACGGTCAGGCCGGCGTCCTGCCGGAGCTCGCGGAGCTGCCGGGCCACGCCTTCGCGGGCGGCCTGAGCGGAGGACGACGGTGAGATGGGCATGCCGGTGTGGGTGCTTCCTGTCAGAGGAGTTGGTATTGGTCGTGGGGCGTTGCCCGGTCCCACACCGCTTCGAAGGCGTCGGCGCTCTGCTTCACGATGTGGGGTTCGGTGCGGAGTTCAAGGCCCGGCTCGGACCAGTTGCCTGCCCCGGTGAAGTGGTTGAAGAGGACCGACTGCCCGTCGAAGATCCACAGATCATTACCGGGCAGCATCAGGTCTGATGCGGTCCGGCGCGGTAACCACCGGACGAGTTCTCCGGCGTGAATGTTGACTGCCGTGCCAGCGTGCTCGTACCTGATGTACTCGGTGACCGGCTCAGACACGACGCGAGCTCTGCGCACCGTGACGCCGCGGGCGGTGGCCCGCGAGATGAGATCCACCCAGGGGGCCCAGTACGCCGATGCCGGATCGGTGTCGCGCTCGCCCGTCCGCCGCCAGCGCCCGAAGTCATCGGCCTCGTCACCGACCCCGTAGGCGTCGCGCATCTCCAGGTGCACCGCGGAGTGCTGTGCTGCTTCGAGGAGCTCGTTAAAGCTGACGTTCGGCGGCATCGCAGGCCTTCCTCAAGGCCGGCACCATGCGGGCCGGGATGCGAATGACGGTCTCGTGATCGGGGATACCAGGCGCGTGGCCGGGGGCAGTGTTGCGGCTGCATTCCTCGCGCGTCGCCTCGTCTGCCTTGTAGCTCTGCATGACGATGTCCTGCGTTTCCGGGTCCACCCACACGGTGGGTGACCCGCTTTGCCCTGTGTCCGGGTCGATTCCGATGAACTCTAAGCTCACTGCTGCCTCCGGCGTGAGGTTGGTGCGCTGATGTGCACCAACCTGACGCCTATGGCTTCCGGGGTCAAGAGTGTGTATGAGCCGTACTTACTCGTCCGAGGGCATGAGCGCACACTCATGCACATCGCTGGTGTGCGCGCACGGGCGGTCCCTACGGTCAGCGGTATTCCTCACCGACCGCGACGGGGGGCTTACCCGTGACGATGACGATCAAGGTGTACGAGGTAGACCGGTACGGCAGAACTCGCGTCGTGCGCCCGGAGGCCGAGGTCACCCCGCTCAAGACCGTGGACCAGTCGTCCGCGTATCCGGACTGCGAGTGCGACCAGTGCAAGGCCAAGCAGCCGTGACCGCCCAGACAAAGCCGGCCGCCGAGCCGGATGCCGCGTACCGCACCTTGATCGGTCACACCTACAGCTGTGCCACCTGCCGCGCCGGGGCGTCGTGCCTCACTGCGGTACAGCTCGACCGAGCGTGGCGTGCGGCCCGCGGCCCGATGCGGAAGGCCAGCCGATGAGAACCGAGTCGACCGAGCTCATCACCCACTGCTGCTGGGACATGGACCCCAAAACCGCTGCGCGCTGCACGCTGGAGCCTGAGCACGACGGCGACCACTACACCCCGCATACGACGCCGTGGAACCAGCCGGGCATCTCATGGCCCGCCCAACGCTGACGTTCGCGCGTCCAAGAACTCCCGCTCCGGCCGATGCGCTGACCGGGGCGGGCTGCACAGAGAGAAGTCAGAAGCCACGCAACCACGGAGGTAGCAGTGACAACACCCTTCGCTCTCCAGTACGCCACCCCCCGCCTGCCGGAACCGGCGACGCCGTTCGCTTTCGACCCCGCCCGCCAGATGAACATCTGCCCGGACGGATCGCCCGCGGCGACGAACTACCCCGTCCTCCTGAGCACCTCCTCCACCTCGTCTACCGCCGGCAGCAAGACCCACAACGACGACGACTGACATGACCGTCCTCATCCTCACGTCCGAGGACGACGTCACGGCGGACATGGTGGTTCACC
>NZ_JBHVFF010000522.1:0-2744 GCF_042801895.1 Streptomyces sp. NPDC057543
AATTCGTACCGGGACTGCCCGGTCGCCTCGGCATGCGCGGTGATCGCTTGCTGCACGGCGGCCGCGGTCTCCACGGTCAGCCGGTTCTCTTGCTGCTCGGCTCAGGCCACCCGCTCAAGCTCAATCAGTTCATCTGTCAGTTCGATTGCCACGGGCCGGATCGTACGACCGACCACTGACAATCGGCCGCAGGCAGCCCCGGTGCGATCAGCCGGCCACTGGCTCGGCCCCGTGGGCTGCCGCAATCTGATCGATGCGTCCCGCGAGGTCGAAGTCGGCGTCGGTCAGCTTGTGGCCCGCGTCGTGCGTAGTGATTCCGAACCGAATCCTGTCCCACCGCAGGTCGATATCTGCGTGGTGTCCAATGAGCCGCTCCACATCAGCAACGTGCACGATCATCGCGACGCCACCGTGGTACCGGATGCCGAAGGACCGTGTGATCTCATCACCCACCCGCGACCAGCCGCGCAGCTTCAGCAATCGCTCCTCGATCGCGCTGTCCGTCAGCGGTACCAGTCCCTCGGCCACGCTTAGCTCCCCTCGGTCACGGGCTCCAGGATCTCCGCAAGATCCCGGCCGACCGGGGCATCCTGCCATGGCCGCATCGCCCGCTCCAGGGTGACCAATTCCCGCCGCATCCTGGCCGAGCGGGTCTCTACCGCGATCGTCGCCACGGTCCGGGCGATCTCCACCGCCTGGTCCGGCTCGCGGGCGGCCGCGGCCGCCGTCGCTTGCCGGGCCATGTACACGCCCCGGTCGCGGCGGGCGGTCTCCGGGACGATGGCGAGGACCTGCGACCATAGGGCGCCGGCCTCCGCTCCGAGGCCGAGCCGTCCGTAGCAGGTGGCCCGCTGCACTTCGAGGTATCCGGGCGTCCGTCGGCAGGCGTTACCCCAGGGCAGGTCGTCGTCGACGCGGGGCAGCAGCCGGTCTGCCTTGTCGATGAGCTGGTCGACCATATGCCGTTCCCCGTTGAGGCTGGCGCCATGGGCCTGCTGCTGCATGGCCATGATGCGCACCTTCGGGACGAGCTGGTCGGCGTCATCGAGCGCGGCTTCACACAGGTCGACGACTGCATGTCCGTCGCCGAGATCAGTGCGCACTTGCGCTTGGTTGACGAGGGAGTATCCGATGAGGTGCGGGTCGCGGGAACGCATCGCAATCTCTTGGGTGACGCCGCGCCAGAACGCTGCGCCGTCCATGTCTCCGGCGTCCTGGTACAGCCAGCCGACGAGCGCCGCGTAGGCAGCGCCGACCCGCAGGAGACCGCGGCGGGTCTTGCCCTTCGCCGAGCGGACCAGTTTATCGATGAGCTGGTACTGCGCAGACACGGTGCCGATCAGGTCGTGCGGGCCGAGGAACATGTCGGCCCGGTAGTGCCCCTCCAACTGCTGTTGGAAGTAGTCGATCAGGGCAGGGTCAACGTGCTGCGGCGCAACCGGTCCCGCAACGAGCGCCGCGGCGGTGACTGAAACGAAAGACTGGCGGCGCACCTGCTCCTCTTCGTGGTGCTCGGGCGGGATCCAGCCCGGCGGTGTGGTGAAACCCAGATCCTCCGGCCACCGGCCGAGCGCATCGTGGATGACGATCGCGGTTTCCTCGGCCGGCCATCCCGGGCGGTCGCCCTCCCACCGGCGCCATGTCCTCGATGACACGGTGAACTGGCGGTCGTCAAGGAGCTGCTGCCCGTGCTCCGTGATGGCCGTGGCGGCGGCTTCAATGGTTCGCCACCCCTTGCGTAAGCGGGCGGCCCGCAGCGCGTCGTTGCGGCTCATGGGTCCAGTCTGAGGTGTCATCGCTCGCGCTTCCGGCCGTGGCCGCTACGTGGCCACGCGTGGCCATCCGGCGACCTATTCGCTGCTCACCGTGCACGCACATCATCAGGGTGTGACAGCGCGTCCGTACAGCGAACTGGCTGCATTCCCCTCAATCGACGTAGGCCGGGGGCCACTTATGGCAATGACGATCAAGGTGTACGAGGTGGACCGCTATGGCCGAACGCGCGTCATTCGCCCTGAGGCCGAGGTCACCCCGCTCAAGACCGTAGAACCCCGTACCTCGTTCCCGGACTGCGAGTGCGACCAGTGCAAGGCCAAACAGTCGTGACCGCCCAGACGAAGCCGGTCGCCGCGTACCGCACCTTGATCGGCCACACCTACGGCTGCGCCACCTGCCGCGCCGGGGCATCCTGCCCCACAGCGGTACGGCTCGGCCGCGCCTGGCGGAAGGCGCGCCGATGATTTGCGCACGCTGCCAGAAGCCGTTGACGCCCGAGGAGGCCGAGCCCGTAGAGCAGTTCGGCGCGTCCGGGGCCGGCATCACGATGGAGGTTCACCGCGAGCCGTGCGCCCTCCCGTCGTGCAGCCAGCCCCGTACCTGGCCCGCTCGGCGCTGACGTTCGCGCGCCCAAGAACTCCCGCCCGGCCGATGCGCTGACCGGAGCGGGTTGCACAGAGAGAAGTCAGAAGCCAAGCAACCACGGAGGTAGCAGTGACAACACCCTTCGCTCTCCAGTACGCCACCCCCCGCCTGCCGGAACCGGCGACGCCGTTCGTCTTCGACGCCGCCCGCCAGATGAACATCTGCCCGGACGGATCGCCCGCGGCGACGAACTACCCCGTCCTCCTGAGCACCTCCTCCACCTCGTCCACCGCCGGCAGCAAGACCCACAACGACGACGACTGACATGACCGTCCTCATCCTCACGTCCGAGGACGACGTCACGGCGGACATGGTGCTTCACC
>NZ_JBHVFF010000523.1:0-2739 GCF_042801895.1 Streptomyces sp. NPDC057543
GACGTACGTGGCGGGCGGCTGGGAGCCCGGCTGGGAGGGGCTGAGGGCCCTCAAGGACAGGACGCTGGACGTGGATCTGCTGATGGTCGTCGCCGCCCTCGGGGCGGCGGCGATCGGGCAGGTGCTGGACGGTGCCCTGCTGATCGTCATCTTCGCCACGTCGGGCGCCTTGGAGGCCTTCGCCACCGCACGGACCGCCGACTCGGTGCGCGGCCTGCTCGACCTCGCCCCCGCCACGGCGGCCCGCCTCGGCGACGGCGATGCCGAAGAGACCGTGCCCACTGCGCAGTTGAGGGTCGGGGACGTGATCCTGGTGCGTCCCGGTGAGCGCGTCGGCGCCGACGGCCGGGTCCTCGACGGGGCCAGTGAGGTCGACCAGGCGACCATCACCGGCGAGCCGCTGCCGGTGACCAAGGAGCAGGGCGACGAGGTCTTCGCCGGGACGCTGAACGGCACCGGGGCGCTACGGGTCACGGTGGAGCGTGACCCGTCCGATTCGGTGATCGCCCGGATCGTCGCCATGGTCGAGGAGGCCTCCGGGACGAAGGCCCCCACGCAGCTGTTTATCGAAAAGGTCGAACAGCGGTACTCCATCGGCATGGTGGCGGCCACCCTCGCCCTGTTCACCCTGCCCCTCGCCTTCGGCGCGGACCTGCAGCCGACGCTGCTCCGGGCGATGACCTTCATGATCGTGGCGTCTCCGTGCGCCGTGGTCCTGGCCACCATGCCGCCGCTGCTGTCCGCGATCGCCAACGCCGGACGGCACGGTGTGCTGATCAAGTCCGCCGTCGTGATGGAGCGCCTGGGACAGATCGACGCCGTGGCCCTCGACAAGACCGGCACTCTGACCGAAGGCACCCCACACGTCACCGACATCCGCCCCCTGGCCGCCCCCGGCCTGACCACGGACACCCTGCTCACCCTCGCGGCGGCGGCCGAGCACCCCAGCGAGCACCCTCTTGCGCGGGCCGTCACCGACTCGGCCCGGACGCGCGGTCTCGCGCTGCCCGCCGTGAAGGACTTCGTCTCCACCCCCGGCACCGGCGTCACCGCGACGGTGGACGGCCGCAGCGTCGCCGTCGGCAGCCCTGCCCGTCTGCTGGACGGCCGCCCGCACGAAGGAGCCGCCGAACTCGCCGCACAACTGGAGGAAGACGGCCGTACCGCGGTGCTGGTCGTTCTCGACGGCACACCCGTCGGCGCTCTGGGCATCGCCGACCGACTGCGCACCGACGCCCCGGAAACCGTCACCCGCCTCACCGCCCTCACCGGCACCACACCGGTGCTGGTCACCGGCGACAATCCGCGCGCCGCCGCTCGCCTGGGTACCGAGGCCGGGATCGGCGACGTCCGGGCCGGTCTGCTGCCACAGGACAAGGTGCGCGCGGTCAAGGAGCTGGAGAGCGCCGGACGGAAGGTCCTCGTGGTCGGGGACGGGGTCAACGATGCCCCGGCACTGGCCGCCGCCCACACCGGTATCGCCATGGGCAGAGCCGGTTCCGACCTCGCCCTGGAGACCGCCGACGCCGTCGTCGTCCGCGACGAACTCGCCACCATCCCCACCGCGGTGGCGCTCTCGCGCCGGTGCCGCCGACTTGTGGCGCAGAACCTGGTGATCGCGGCCGTCTTCATCACCGGCCTTGTCATCTGGGACCTGACCGGCACGCTGCCGCTGCCGCTCGGCGTCGCCGGGCACGAGGGCTCCACCGTCATCGTCGGCCTCAACGGACTGCGCCTGCTGCGCGACGCCGCCTGGACGCGCGCCCGCAACGACGGGTGAGCCACCGCGCCTCGGGTGCCCGGGCCCGCCGTCCTCGTCCGCGCCCCGCACGAGCGGGTAGTCCTACCGAGTTCCGTACGTGTGCGGACAATTCCGAGGGCTCGGCGGCCGAGCACGTCGCCCCGGCGGTGCCAGGTGCGACGGCACGGGTGTGACAGGACGGGGGAACCCGGTGGGGGTATCGTCGGGCTGGTACCGCAGGACTCGTACGACCGGGAATTCGAGGCAGCCGTGGATCGCAGCCGGACGCGCACACCGGGTATGCCCCGGCTGCTCGTGCTGTGTGCCGTCCTGTGCGGGCTGTTCCTCATGCACGGGGCCCCGGCGAGCGCCGCCGAGGGCTGTCACGGTGGCATGGCCGTGGCCTCGGAACCACCCATGGCCATGCCGGCCGGTGCCGCCCATACGGCCGTGTCGGAGGAACGGGGCATCCCCCGGGCGGACGCCACCGTGACCGGGATGAACGGCGAGTCGTGCGTATCCACCCACGCCCGCGACCGGCTGCTGCCGCTCTTGATGGCGCTGGGTCTCGTGATCCTGGTCGTGCGGGTGCTCGGGCGGCTGCGTCCGGCGGTGCGAGGACCTGCACGGCGGGGACCGCCCTTCGCCGGCAGAGAACTACTGCTCCAGGTGTGCGTAGCGCGGACGTGACGGGTGTCCGCCGGTTCCGGCCCTACGGCCGGGCCGGCCCGAGCATCCTGTCCGTTTCGCGCGCCACCGACGTGGCGCGATCCACCTGGAAAGAACGTGTGATGTCCGTTTCCCTGCATTCCGCTGCCCGTCGCCGCACGCTCGCGGCCGTCGGCACCGTCGCCGCACTCGCCCTGACGCTGGCGGCCTGTGGCTCCTCCGAAGGCTCCGACTCCGACGGCTCGTCCATGCCCGGCATGGACCACGGCTCCGCCGGCGCCTCCGCACCGGCCACCCCCCGCGCCGCGTTCAGCGACGCGGATGTGAAG
>NZ_JBHVFF010000524.1:0-2675 GCF_042801895.1 Streptomyces sp. NPDC057543
CTCGAGTACTCCGTCGTCGCCGCCGAGGAACTGCACTCCGGCCGTACCGCTGTGCGCCTGTGGGCCGGACCCGACGTGGCGCGGACGGAACGGCGAGCGTAACGCGCTGTTCGCCGATTCGCTCGTCTACACCGGGATGCGGCTGGGCGAAGGGGCAAGCAGGCTCTTCACAATCCAGGGTGTAGTCGTGGCCTGAAGCCGCCGGTTTCCAGCAGGGATCTGGCGATGTAGTTGGCGAGGTTGCGGAATCCGAGGGCGGAGCTGCGGAGGTGTTCGAGCCGTCCGTTGATGGCCTCGGTCGGTCCGTTGGACGTGCCCGGGCGTTCGAAGTAGGCCAGCACGTCGGTGGCTCGCTTCTTCAGTGTCCGGCCGAGTGTGATGATCTCGCTCAACGCGTTCGGGGCGCCCTGGCTGACCGACCCGATCAACTTCACCATCAGCTCTCGGCCCTTCCTCCGATCGGGTTCGCGGTAGGCGGCGATCATCCGCTGGTAGACCCCCACGTGGCTTCGACCAGCGTCGCTCGCAAACAGTGCGGCCAGTCGGTCCTTCTGCCTGTCGGTGAGCAGGTTGGCGCCGGTGTGGAGGGTTCGCCGTGCGGTATGGAGCGGGTCGCTCTTGCGTCCGCGGTGCCCGTGGATGGCTAGTTGGACACGTCGGCGGCATCGGTCGAGTGCGTCGCCGGCCGGGTGCGGGTCCGCCTGCGCGCCGACTGATGCCGACCTTGAGAGCCGGCCCCGGGGAGTCCGGGGCCGGGGCCGTCTCAGACCATGAGGCAGTAACTCGGCGCATGGTGGGCTCTCCGGTCGGCGGGGCACATCCCTCGGCGCACGGAGTCGGCAGTGTGCTGGTGCCCCGCCAGGAGGCTGCCGACTGCTGGTTTACAGGCGACGCGAGCGCTCATCCCTGGCCGTGGCTCAGCCAATGGGAGATGTCGGCGATGACGGCTGGGTCGACATGCTGTGGGACTCCGTATTCGGCGGGGGTGGATGGTCCTGCGCCGGGGAAGAACAGGTGGTTGTCGGCTTCGTAGACACGGATATCGGCTTCCGGGCGGCCGACCAGGCCCGTCCGCCATCGAACCAGGTCGTTGGCGACGGTGACCTGGTAGTCGCGTCCTCCTTGGAGGATGAGCATCGGCTTGCTGAGTCCGGCCGCGATCGCGACCGGGTCGTAGTCGCGCAGTTCGAGCCAGTACGGCGCGGACAGGCCGAACGGCAGATCCGCTGCAGGGGTCGAGGGTGTGAGTTCCGGGCTGTCGACCAGGGCGGCCTGCCGCTGGAAGGTCTCGATGACCGTGGGCGGGACCTGGTCGGGGAGCATGGTGGCGAGGTAGCTGACGACGCGGACCGCGGCGTGGTGCATTGGCTGCGTGTCACCGGCCATGATCACCAGGCCCGCCACCGTGGGTGCGGCGGCGGCGACGGCGGGGGCGACCTTGCCGCCCATGCTGTGGCCGAGGACGAAGACCCGCTCGGGGTCCACCGAGCGATGGCTACGGAGCAGGCCGACCGCGTCGACGGCATGCGGCACGTATTCCTGCGTCATCGTCAGGTCCGATGCCGCGGCCACATCGCGGTGGGCGTATGTCGCCTTGTCGAAGCGCAGCACCGTCGTCCCGCGGCTGGCGAGCCCCCAGGCCAGGTCCTTGAGCGGTTTGTTCGGCCCGCTGGTCTCGTCGCGGTCGAACGGCCCACCACCGGCGAGCAGCACCACGCCAGGGCCGGGAGCCTGCCTGCGGGGGACGCTCACCGTGCCTGGCACCGCGAATGGGCCGGTGCCGACGGTGACCTCATGCTCGCTGAAGCGGCCGGGCTCGGCATAGGGCGGTGGCATCCAAGCGAGTTCTGAGCCGGTCATGGACTTTGTCGCAGCGCCGTCAGGCATCCCATCACAACCTTTCTCAATGAATGCGAACGGTAGCATGGCGTGAGATCATTGCGGGATGGATGCTTTCGAACTCTTGGCCCACCCGGTGCGGTTGCGAGTGGTTCACGCGATGCGCGGCGGCAGGGAACTGACCACCGCCGAGCTGTGCGACCGCATCCGGGACGTCTCGAAGGCGACGGTCTACCGGCACGTCGATCTGCTCGCAGCCGGCGGGGTTCTGGAAGTCGCCCTGGAGCGGCGCGTGCGCGGCGCGGTCGAGCGCCGCTACCGGCTGCGCCGCGACCGCGCGGGGATCACTACAGACACGGCCAATTCACTCTCGATCGACGACCATCGCAGCGCATTCGCCGCCGCTCTGGCGGTCCTGACCTCCGAATTCACCGCGTATCTCGACCGCGACACGGTCGACCCGGTAGCCGACCTGGTCGGCTACCGGCAGCATGCCGTCTGGCTCAGCCCTGGGGAACTGCGCGGGATGATTGACGGGATGCGGGAGGCGATCGCCCCCCACCTGGCCAACGAGCCATCACCCGACCGCACGCAGTACCTGATCAGCCCGATCCTCTTCCCCGTCGAAGCGCCGCCGACCGAGACCGGCGCCGATAGCACCGCCGCGGGCAACCCGAGCCCGGGACCCGGTAGCTGAGCAAAGTCCACCACTGTCCCTGTGCCCGGTTGCCGTGCAGGTCAGGGCCTGTTTCGAGGCTTGCCCGCCGCTCCGACACCCGTATGCCGACTGGTGTTTCGCCGGTGAAGGGGTGTCGGGCAGATGCGGCGCCGCGGGC
>NZ_JBHVFF010000525.1:0-2670 GCF_042801895.1 Streptomyces sp. NPDC057543
CACCAGCAACGCGGCGGCAGCCCCGGCGTGACCGGGCGCCGTGTCCACCGTGGCCGTGGCGCCCGGCATGCCGTGGCGTGAGACGAGCCCCATGAGAAGCGCTCCGACGGCGGCAACCGTGGCCGTCGCCACTGGTAGCAGCGTGCCGCAGATCCGGCCGCAGGCGAAACCCGCGGCGACGGCGAGCAGGGCGAGCAGAACGCCCTCCGGACCGGTCTCCCGCCCTGCGGCACCGATCAACGACCAGATCGCGCAGGCGGCGAGGATCACGGCCCCGGCCCCGTCCGAAGCATTCCCGCGTGCCCGCGCCCGGCTCTGTCCCGCTGGTGCAATCGTCACGTGCGCCCCCGACCTGTGACCGTCCCGTTCGCCATGGCCGGATCCGGCCCGTCGTCGGGGACTGGCGGACACGGTAACGGCAGTGGCCCGTATCTGTGCGGGAAAGTGGCGAAACGATCCGGCACGAAGGGTTCCGTCACCCCCGAGGGGCTGCCCGGCACAAAGCCGACCACCGTAGACTCCGCCGGGTGAGCGCCACCATCACGTCAGTCGACGACCCGCAACAGCCCGCAGCCGCCCCAGCGTCAGGGGGGAGACGGCCGGTGCGGCGGCTCGTACGGCCCGCCGCCGCCGTGATCGCGGGAGTACTGCTGTACCTGAGCTTCCCGCCGCGACCCCTGTGGTGGCTGGTTCTGCCCGGTTTCGCCCTGCTCGGCTGGGTGCTGCACGAACGCAGACTGCGCGCCGGATTCGGCCTCGGCCTCCTCGCCGGGCTCGGTTTCATGCTGCCGCTGCTGTACTGGACGGGCGAGGAGGTCGGTCCGGTGCCGTGGCTGGCGCTCGCCACGGCCGAGGCGCTGTTCATCGCGGTCGGCTGCATCGGGATCGCGGCCGTCTCCCGGCTCGCCTGGTGGCCGGTGTGGGCCGCCGCGGTCTGGGCCCTCGACGAGGGAATCCGGGCCAGGGTGCCGTTCGGCGGCTTTCCCTGGGGAAAGATCGCCTTCGGCCAGGCGGACAGCGTGTTCTTGCCGCTCGCGGCCGTGGGCGGTACGCCGCTGCTCTCCTTCGCCGTGGTCCTGTGCGGCTTCGGGCTCTGTGAAGCGGTACGCCGGTTCCGTACCTACCGCACCACGGGCGAGGTGCCCCGGGCCGCCGTCGCCGCGGCAGCCGCGACCGTCCTGGTCCCCGTCGCCGCCGCCTTCGCGGCCCTGCCGCTCGTGGACGACTCTCCCGAGGACGGCACCGCGACCGTCGCCGCGATCCAGGGCAACGTGCCGCGACTCGGACTCGACTTCAACTCCCAGCGCCGCGCCGTCCTCGACAACCACGTGCGCCGCACGGAGCAGCTCGCCCAGGAGGTGAAGGCGGGCAAGGTGCCTCAGCCGGACTTCGTCCTGTGGCCGGAGAACTCCTCCGACCTGGACCCGTACCGGAACGCCGACGCCCGCATCGTCATCGACGACGCGGTGAAGGCCATCGGCGTACCCACCGTGATAGGGGCGGTGGTCGAGCCCGACACCGGCAAGCTGCGCAACACCCTCATCCAGTGGGATCCGAAGAAGGGGCCTGTCGAGACGTACGACAAGCGCCACATCCAGCCGTTCGGCGAATACATCCCGATGCGGTCCTTCGCACGCCTCTTCAGCTCGGACGTGGACCGTGTACAGCGTGACTTCGGCCCAGGAAAGAAGGTCGGTGTCTTCGACCTGGCGGGCACGAACGTGGGGCTCGTGACCTGTTACGAGGCCGCGTTCGACGACGCCGTACGGGACACGGTCATGCACGGCGGCCAGCTGATCGCCGTACCCAGCAACAACGCCACCTTCGGACGCAGCGAGATGACCTACCAGCAGCTGGCCATGTCCAGGGTGCGGGCGGTCGAACACAGCAGGTCCGTCGTCGTGCCCGTCACCAGCGGGGTCAGCGCCGTTATCCGCCCGGACGGGACCATCGTCCAGAAGACGAAGCTGTTCACCCCGGACGCGCTCGTGGACAAGGTGCCGCTGAGGTCCTCGCTCACGCCCGCGACCCGGATGGGCACGCTCCCCGAGGGAGTCCTCGCCCTGCTCGCCGTGGTGGGTCTCGGCTGGGTCACCGCCCGTTCGGTACGGGTCCGGCGCAACCGCTGATCGACTCGCGCGCCACGTAGGGTCGGCCCATGGGTACTCCTGATTTCATCCGCGAGATCCGCGCCACCGCGGGCCGACAACTGCTCCTGCTGCCGGGCGTCACCGCCGTGGTCTTCGACGACGAGGGCCGCGTGCTCCTTGGACGGCGTTCCGACACCGGCAAGTGGTCGGTCATCGGCGGCATCTGTGAGCCGGGTGAGCAGCCGGCGGTGACGGCGGAGCGCGAGGTGTACGAAGAGACCGCCGTGCGCTGTGTGGCGGAGCGGGTGGTCCTCACCCAGGCCCTGGCACCGGTGCAGTACGCCAACGGCGACCGCTGCCAGTATCTGGACGTCACCTTCCGCTGCCGGGCGACCGGCGGCGAGGCCCGCGTCAACGACGACGAGTCGCTGGCGGTGGACTGGTTCCCGGTGGACGCGCTGCCGCCGTTGAACGAGTTCTCGCTCTTCAGGATCAAGCAGTCCCTGACCGACGAACCCACCTGGTTCGAACCCACCGCCCAGCACTGACAGATCATGGTGCGCCGGACGGGGTCCGGTAC
>NZ_JBHVFF010000526.1:0-2645 GCF_042801895.1 Streptomyces sp. NPDC057543
CTTCCGTCGTTCGCGGACTGTCATCCTCCGCGATTATGACAGTCCGTCGTGCTCGGTGCCCGCTGGGCTACCGGTACTGAATGCCCCACAGGTTGCTGTTCTTCTTGACCGGCGCCACGTTGTTGCTCTTCTTCCAGACCTTCACCTTCTGGCAGTGACCGCCGGCCTTGGCGGCAAACCTGTACTTGGTGACGCTGAAGCCCTTCGCCTCGTGCTGCATCATGAGGCGGCCCATGGTCTTGCCCTTCTTCTTCTGGACCGTCGCCGAGTAGGACCAGGTGTCGGACTTCGACCACGACTTGCCGAGGGAAACGCTGAACGAGGACGATGCCTTGGCGAAGATCACGCCCGCCTCCGCGCCGACGGTCGCCGTGCCCGTCGCGGTCCAGGTGCCCGTTCTGTTCTTGGTGTAGCCGAGGGTCACGCCCGGCTTGCCCCAGTCGCTGTGGATGTTGGTGTTCACCCAGACGGTCTTCTTGTCGCCGATGGTGTAGACGGGCGGGGCGTCGCAGATTTCGCCCGCGGAGGCGGGTGAGGCGGTCGCGCCGACGACGCCGGCGCCGAGCATGGCGGTGGAAACAAGGGTGGCTATGGCACGCTTCACGCGTCTTCTCCAGGTTGATTGCGGTTCGGTGTGCTGTAGGCCATAGCTTCCCCTCAACTCGCTTGTGTTGTAAGTGATTTGAGCGACCTTTGAGCTTCATGTTTCGAATGTGCGGCGGCGTGTACGCGAGCGATGGTGACGGCGCGCGGAGCCGATCGGTCCGGTGTCATTCCGCGCATTCGGGAGCAAGGGTGGCACCTCGGGGGGTGGGCTGTCCGGAGGCGGCGGCCGTGTCGTGGGCGAGTCCGGCTGCCTGACGACCCCTTCGATGTTTTCTGTGGGAAATGCACACGTATGGCCGTAGTTAGTGGGCGTTTTTATTGTTTCGGGGCGATATTGGCCTTTAAGTGTGATGAAGACTCAGAGGAGGCACTCCATGCGCGGAGCCACACAGGCCAAGTGGGCCGCATGTGCGGTGGCCGTCGCCCTGGCGGCGACGGCATGTGGCGGCGGGGGCAGCAGTGGCGGCGGTGGCGGTGGAGCCAATGGAATCGTGAGCTCCTCCTGGGGTGACCCGCAGAACCCGCTGGAGCCCGCGAACACCAACGAGGTGCAGGGCGGCAAGGTCCTCGACATGATCTTCCGGGGACTCAAGAAGTACGACCCGAAGACCGGCGCGGCCACGAACATGCTCGCCGAGAAGATCGACACCAAGGACAACCAGAACTTCACGATCACCGTAAAGGACGGCTGGACCTTCAGCAACGGCGAGAAGATCACCGCGAAGTCGTTCGTGGACGCCTGGAACTACGGCGCCCTGCTGAAGAACAATCAGAAGAACGCGTACTTCTTCGGTTACATCGACGGATACGACAAGGTCCACCCGGCGACCGGCAGCGCTCTGGCGAACACGCTCTCCGGCCTCAAGCTCGTCAACGACAAGACCTTCACGGTCAAGCTGATGCAGAAGTTCTCGCTGTGGCCCGACACTCTCGGCTACCCGGCCTTCGCCCCGCTGCCCAGCGCCTTCTTCACCGACCACGCCGCCTGGGTGTCCAAGCCGATCGGCAACGGCCCGTACACCATCGACAAGTACACCAAGGGCTCGTCGATGAACCTGCGCAAGTGGGACAAGTACCCCGGGGACGACAAGGCGCTGAACGGTGGCATCGACCTCAAGGTCTACACCGACAACAACACCGCCTACACCGACCTGACGGCCGGCAACCTCGACCTCGTCGACGACGTACCCGCCTCGCAACTGAAGAACGTCAAGGCGGACCTCGGCAACCGGTACATCAACACTCCGGCCGGCATCATCCAGACCCTCGCCTTCCCCTTCTACGAGAAGAAGTGGGACACCCCCGGCGGCATCAAGGTCCGTCAGGGCCTGTCGATGGCGATCAACCGCGATCAGATCACCAGCCAGATCTTCCAGAAGACCCGCACCCCCGCCTCCGACTGGACCTCCCCGGTCCTCGGCGCGAACGGCGGCTTCAAGAAGGGGTTGTGCGGCGCGCCCTGCGAGTACAACGCGGCGAACGCCAAGAAGCTGATCCAGGAGGGCGGCGGCATCCCCGGCGGCCAGCTCAAGATCTCGTACAACGCGGACACCGGCTCGCACAAGGAGTGGGTCGACGCCGTCTGCAACAGCATCAACAAGGTGATGGGCAACAACAAGGCGTGCGTCGGCGGCCCGGTCGGCACCTTCGCCGACTTCCGCAGCCAGGTCTCCCAGCAGAAGCTGACCAGCGCCTGGCGGGCCGGCTGGCAGATGGACTACCCGCTGATCCAGAACTTCCTGCAACCGGTGTACTACACCGACGCCTCGTCCAACGACGGCAAGTGGAGCAGCAAGAAGTTCGACGACCTCGTCAACAAGGCCAACGCCGAGTCCGACAAGGCCAAGGCCGTCTCGACCTTCCAGGACGCGGAGAAGGTCCTGGTCGAGCAGATGCCCGTCATCCCGCTCTGGTACCAGAACGGCAGCGCCGGGTACTCGGACCGGGTCTCCAATGTGTCGCTGAACCAGTTCAGCGTCCCTGTGTACGAGCAGATCAAGGTCAAGTGACCCGTTGAGGCCGGGTGGCCGGTGCCAGGA